>NZ_WBMR01000129.1 GCF_008923365.1 Actinomadura montaniterrae | reverse complement strand
CCCGGTGCGCGGGCCGGCCGGGATCGCGGCGGCGCACCTGGAGGCGCGGCGCTGCGCGGACGCGCTGCTCGCCCTCGGCCGCCGCGGGGACGGCGCCGGCGCGTCCGAGCTGGGCTTCGTCGGCCTGCTCATCGGCGACGCGCGCGACGTCCCCGGCTTCCTCGGCGGCACGCTCGGGCCCGTCCTCGACTATGACGAGCGGCGCGGCACGGCGCTCGTGCAGACCCTCGACGCCTACTTCGGCAGCGGCGGCAGCCTGTCCCGGACGGCGGAGCGGCTGCACATCCACGTCAACACCGTCAGCCAGCGCCTGGACCGCATCTCCCGCCTCCTCGGCGACGACTGGCAGTCCCCGGAACGCGCCCTGGAACTCCAGCTGGCGCTCCGCCTCCATCGTCTCTCTCGTTGAGTCATGGCGTGTCGCCCTTATGCGAGACCGCATAAGGGCGACACGCCACGTGGATCAGGCAGGTGTGGTGACCTTGGCGGGGGCCTGGTCGGCGGGGCGGCGGGCGGTGCGCTTCGCGAGGAGGGCGCGGGCGGTGCCCCAGACGCCGCGGCGGAACACCAGCACCACCACGATGAAGATCGCGCCGGTGATGATCCCGGTCTCCTGGAAGCCGGCCGTGGCGAGGTAGTCGTTCAGCTCCACGATCAGCGCGGCGCCGATCGCGCCTCCCCACAGGGTGCCGATGCCGCCGAGGACGACCATCATCACGGCCTGCCCGGACGTCGTCCAGTAGACGCCGTCCAGGGACGCGAAGCCGTGGCCTATGGCGAACAGGCCGCCGCCCAGCCCGGACAGGGCCGCCGACAGGACGAACACCAGCAGCTTGTAGCGGTCGATGCTGTAGCCCAGCGCGCGCGCACGCGCCGAGTTGTCGCGGATGGACACCAGCACCCGTCCGAACGGCGACCGGACGATCCGCCACGCGACGAACAGGCCGGCCAGGATGAACGGCAGCCCCGCATAGTAGAAGAAGAACGGGTCGGACAGGTCGACGCCGAAGAAGTCCCTCGGGATGCCTTGCAGGCCGTTCTCCCCGCCCGTGACGTCCCGCCACTGGTTCGCGACGAAGTACACCATCTGCGCGAACGCGAGGGTGACCATCGCGAAGTAGATGCCGCGCAGCCGGATCGACAGGTACCCGATCGGGACGGCCAGCACCGCGGAGAACGCCGCGCCGCCGAGGACCGCGACCGGGAACGGCAGCCCGGAGTGCACCGCGATCAGGCCCGTCGCGTAGGCGGCGGACCCCCAGAACGCGGCGTGCCCGAACGACAGCAGCCCGGTGAAGCCGAGCAGCAGGTCGACGGCGGCGGCGAACAGCGCCCAGCAGATGATGTCCATCGCGACGGGCGGATAGACGAACCACGGCAGCACGATCGCCGCGACGAGCCCGATGACCAGCAGCACCGGCCGTCCGGCCAGCCTGGACAGGATCACAGCGCCTCCTCCCTGCCGAACAGGCCCGCCGGGCGCCACAGCAGCACGGCGGCCATCAGGATGAACACCAGCGTCTGGGACAGCGACGGCACGTAGTAGTTGCCGAGCGCCGAGACGATCCCGACCGCGAACCCCGCGGCGACCGACCCGAACACCGAGCCGAGGCCGCCGATCACCACCACGGCGAACACCGTGATGATCAGGTCGGAGCCCATCAGCGGGTTGACCGCCCGCATCGGCGCGGCGAGCACGCCGGCGAACGCGGCGAGCGCGATGCCGAACCCGAACACCGGCGTGACCCAGCGGGCCACGTCGATGCCGAGGGCGCGGGTCAGCTCGGGCCGCTCGGTCGCCGCCCGGACGATCATGCCGACCCGGGTCCGGGTCAGCACGACCCACACCGCACCGCACACCACGACCGACACCGCCAGCACGAACACCTGGTACGCCGGGTAGGTGAACAGGCCGAGGTCCACGGAGCCGCCCAGCGCGGACGGCCGCGGATACGGCTGGGACTGCACGCCGTACTCCCGCTTGACGAGGTCCTGCAGGATCAGCGCGAGACCGAAGGTGAACAGGAAGTTGTAGAGCGGGTCGAGCGGCGCCAGGCGGCGGATGAACAGCCGCTCCAGCACCGTCCCGGCCACGCCCAGCACGACCGGGACGAGCGGCAGCGCGACCCAGAAGTTCACGCCCCAGGAGTCGAGCAGGACGTAGGAGCCGAACGCGCCCAGCATGTAGAACGCGCCGTGCGCGAAGTTGACGACGCCGAGCATCCCGAAGATGACGGCCAGGCCGAGGGCGAGCAGGGCGTAGAACGCCCCGCCCACCAGCCCGTTGAACGCCTGTTGCAGCACGCCGGGCCGCCTACAGCTTGCAGGACGGGTCGGGCTGCTGGAACGCCTGCGCCGCCGGGATCGTCTTGAGGATCTTCTCGTAGTCCCACGGCTCCTTGACCTCGGAGCCGGGCTTCACCTGCGCGATGTAGGCGTCGTGGACGAGGAGGTGGTCCTGCGGCCGGATGGTGCCGGTGGCGGTGAACACGTCGTTGACCTGGTGGCCTTCGAGCTGCTTCACCACGTCGCCGGACTTGTCGGTGCCGCCGCGCTGCACCGCCTCCAGGTACTGCATTGCCGCGGAGTAGTCGGCGGCGTGCACGGCCGTCGGGCGCTTGCCGGTCTTGGCCTGGAACTTGTCCGCCCAGGCACGGTTGCCCTGGTTGGCGTTCCAGTACCAGAAGTCGGTGAAGCGCGTCCCGGCGAGCGCGTCCGGGCCGAGCGAGTGGATGTCGGTGAGGAACATCAGGCCCGTCGCGAGCCCGACGCCCTTGTCCCGCAGCTTGTACTCGTTGTACTGCTTCACGAGGTTGACGAGGTCGCCGCCCGCCTGCATCGCGCCGAGCACCTGCGGCTTCGGCTTCAGCCCCGGCGCCTTCAGCAGGAACGTCGAGAAGTTGTCGTTCGGGAACGGCGTCGGGTCGGACTTGACGACGGTGCCGCCGGTCTCCGTCACGGCCGAGCTGAACGTCTTCTGCATGTCCTGCCCGAACGCGTAGTCCGGGTAGACGATGTACCAGTTCTTCGAGCCGTCCTTGGTGACCTCGCTACCGGTCCCGTGGGCCAGCATGTAGCTGTTGTAGCCGTAGTGGAAGGTGTACTTGTTGCACTGCTTGCCTTCCAGCGCGGTGGACGCGGCGCCGACGTCGATGAACAGCTTCTTCTTGTTCTTGGCGACGGTCGCGACGGCCAGGGCGGCCGACGAGGTCGGCACGTCCACGATCAGGTCGGCCTTCTGCCGGTCGTACAGCTCCTGCGCCTTGGAGTTCGCGATGTCCGGCTTGTTCTGGTGGTCGGCGTCCACCACCTCGATCTTCTTCGCGACGGCCTTGCCGCCGTACTTCGCCTTGTAGTCGGCGACCGCCATCTTCACCGCCTCGACGGCGTTCTTGCCCGACAGGTCCGCGTAGACGCCGGACTCGTCGGTGAGGACGGCGAGGACCACCTTGCCGTCACTGATCTTGCCCCCGCCCCCGCCGGGTCCGCCCGCGCAGCCGGCCAGCAGCGCTCCGGCGGTGGCGAGCGCCGCCGAACGTCGCACAAGTGTCATCGGGGTTCTCCCTGCCGTGTTCCGAGATTTCGAGGTTTCGAGGTGGTGCTCAGATTCCGAGGTAGTCGAGGAGTTCGCCCTCGCGGGCGAGGACCTCGTCGTTGTCCAGCGACTCCACGACGCGGCCCTCCGCGAGCAGGTGGTGGCGGTCGGCCACGGTCGCGGCGAAGTGCACGTTCTGCTCGATGAGCAGGACGGTGACGCCGGCGGCCTTGACCTCGCGCAGGATCGCGCCGATCTGCTGGACGATCAGCGGCGACAGGCCCTCGGTGGGCTCGTCGCACAGCAGCAGCCGGGCGCCGGTCCGCAGCACCCGGGCCAGCGCGAGCATCTGCTGCTCGCCGCCCGACAGCTTCGTCCCGGGGAACCGGCGCCGCTCCCGCAGCCGCGGGAACGTCTCGTACACCCGCTCCAGCGGCCACGGCTCGGCGGCTCCGTCCGGCCGGGCGACGGGCGGGAGGGTGAGGTTCTCCTCGACGGAGAGCGTCGCGAAGACGCCGCGGTCGTCCGGGACGTAGCCGAGCCCGCGGCGGGCCCTCTTGTGCGGGCCGAGCGCGGTGATGTCCTCGCCGAGAAACTCGATCGTGCCCTTGGCGTCCTTGTGCAGGCCCATCAGGCAGCGCAGGAGGGTGGTCTTGCCCGCGCCGTTGCGGCCGACCAGGGTGACGATCTCGCCCTCGTCGACGCGCAGCGACACCTCGCGCAGTGCCTGCGCCTCGCCGTACCAGGCCGACAGTCCGTCAATGCGCAGCATTGGAGTCTCCGAGGTAGGCGGTGACGACGCGGGGGTCGTGGCGGATCTCGGCGTAGGGGCCCTCGACGAGCACCCGGCCCTGCTGCAGCACGGTGACCCGGTCGGCGAGGCTGGAGACGACGCTCATGTTGTGCTCCACCATCACGACGGTCAGCGCCCGGTCGCCGGTCTCGCGGACCCGCTGGATGAGCCGGACGGTGCGGTCGACGTCCTCCACGCCCATCCCGGCGGTCGGCTCGTCCAGCAGCAGCACCTTCGGGTCCAGCGCGAGGGCGAGCGCCAGCTCCAGCGCGCGCTTGCGGCCGTAGGCGAGGGCGCCGGCGGGCGTCGTGCCGTGGCCGTCCAGGCCGACCTGCTCGAGCAGCTCGGCGGCGCGGCCGGAGAAGCGGCGCAGCGCCTTGTCCGAGCGCCAGAACCGCCAGCCGAGCCCGGTCCGGCCGGCGAGCGCCAGCTCGACGTGCTGGAGCGGGGTGAGCTCGGCGAACAGGCTGGTGATCTGGAACGACCGGGCCAGGCCGAGCCGCGCGACGTGCTCGGGGCTGCGCCCGGCGAGCTCGTGCGGGCCGAGCCGGACGCTGCCCGCCGTCGGCTTCAGGAAGCCGGTGAGCAGGTTGAACAGCGTGGTCTTGCCCGCGCCGTTCGGCCCGACCAGCGCGTGCACCGAGCCCTCCGCGACGTCCAGGTCGACGCCGTCCACGGCCCGGAAGCCGCGGAACTCCCTGACCAGGCCGCGCGCCGCCAGAACCGGGGCCCCTCGGACGGGACCGGCCATGCGCCCTCCTCGCGTTCCTTGGGGTGACCCGGACCACACCGGGTCGCCGTGACCGGGAACGCTAAATCGCGCCCGGAGGCCGGACCATGTGAGGCGCACCCACATTCCGGCGGCCCGATACGGGTGTGACCCACATCACGTGCAGGTCACGGCCGCCGGCACATGCCGCCGCACCCGGATATGTGGGCCGCGCACGTGGCCGCGCCCGCGGGCGCTCACGACCATGACGGCACCCGTCCCCGCACCGGGGACCCGCCGAAGGAGCCGGGATGCCGAAAGTCCGCAGCCTCCTGACCGCCAGAGCCCGCACCGGCGCCGCCCTCACGGGCACCGCCCTGGCCGCCGCCGCGCTCACCGCCGCCGTCCCGGCGCAGGCGCAGGCCCGTGCGTGTGCGCCGCGCGCGACCGTTCCGGGCGCCGAGAAGCAGGTCGCCGCGTGCCTCGACGACCTCACCACCGCGGGGACGGTCGCGTCCGGGCACACCGTTCCCGCCGACTGGGCGGGGCTGCAGTCCACCGCGACGCGGAACCCCGCGCACGTTCCGGGCGTCCAGATCGACGGCTACTTCCCCGACACCTCGACGTTCAACACGAACAACGGCTGGAACCACGACGCCCAGTTCGTCATCAGGCTGCCCGAGCACTGGACGGGCGGGCTCGTCGTCGCCGGCTCGCCCGGCAACCGCCGCCAGTACGCCAACGACTTCACCATCTCCGACTGGGCCCTCGCCAAGGGCTACGCCTACGCCGCCACCGACAAGGGCAACAGCGGCACCGAGTTCTACAAGGACGGGAAGCGCCCCGGCGATGCGATGGTCGAGTGGAACGACCGGCTGACCCAGCTCACCCGCGCCGCCAAGAAGGTCGTGGCCCGCCACTACGGGCGCTCACCGCGCCGCACCTTCGCAGCGGGCATCTCCAACGGCGGCTACCTCGTCCGCTGGCAGTTGGAGAACCACCCTGAGCTGTACGACGGTGGCATCGACGCCGAAGGCACGCTGTGGCGTACGGACGGCCCGAACCTGTTCACGTACCTTCCGTCGATCCTGCGCGCGTACCCGTTGTACGCGGCCACTGGCGACCCGTCCGCCCACAAGGCGCTGCTCAACGCCGGCCTTGCGCCGGGCTCGGAGTTCCTGTGGCCGTTCCACGACCAGGTGTACTGGGGCCTCACCCAGACCATCTACCGCAAGGAGTTCGACCCGTCCTATACGGGCGACGAGGCGGACTACAACTACGCCGCGCGCCCCCGGTCCGTCCACAAGGCGGTCGACCGCGTCGCCCTCACCGGCCGTATCCGCAAGCCGCTCATCACCTTGCAGGGCACCTACGACTCGCTCCTGCCGATCAGCACCGACTCCGACGTCTACGCCAAGATGGTCCGCGCGCGCGGCTCCGCGCTCTACCGGTACTACCGCGTAGAGGCCGCCAACCACGTCGACGGCCTCTACGACACCTATCCCGACAGGCTCCGCCCGCTGCTGCCGTGCATGCGCAGCGCGTTCACGGCTCTGGAAGCCTGGACGACGCGTCACCAGTCGCCGCCCGAGAGCGCGACCCTGCCTCGTCCCGCGACCGGCGACATCGTCAACACGTGCTCGCTGGAGGCCACCTCATAGCCGCCACCTCTCAGCCGCCCGGCTCGTTCCCTCAGGCGCGGAAGTACGGGCCGGTGGAGCGCACGATCAGGCGCGGCGGGACCAGCCGAGGAGCTCGTCGGCGGGCAGCGTGTTGACCACCCGGCCGGCCGGGACGGCGCAGCGGGCGGCGCGCTCGCAGCCGAAGTGCTGCCAGTCGAGCTGCCCCGGCGCGTGCGCGTCGGAGTCGATCGAGAAGCGGCACCCGGCCTCGACCGCGAGGCGGAGCAGCCGCTTCGGCGGGTCGAGGCGCTCGGGACGCGAGTTGATCTCCACCGCGACGTCGTAGGCCGCGCAGGCGTCGAAGACCAGCGCCGCGTCGAACTCCGACTCCGGCCGCAGCCCGCCGCGCTTCCCGCCCGCCTTCACGATCCGCCCCGTGCAGTGCCCCAGCACGTTCACGCGCGGGTCCGCGATCGCCGCGACCATCCGCTTCGTCATGGCGACCCGGTCCATGCGGAGCTTGGAGTGGACGCTCGCGACGACGACGTCCAGCCGGTCGAGGAGGTCCGCGTCCTGGTCGAGGGCGCCGTCGTCGAGGATGTCGACCTCGATGCCGGTGAGGATCCGGAACGGCGCGAGCTCCTCGTTCAGCTCCGCGACCACGTCCAGCTGGCGGCGGAGACGGTCGGCGGACAGGCCGTTCGCGACGGTCAGCCGCGGCGAGTGGTCGGTCAGGGCGAGGTACTCGTGACCGAGCGAGCGCGCCGTCTCGGCCATCTCCCGGATCGGCGAACCGCCGTCCGACCAGTCGCTGTGGGTGTGCAGGTCGCCGCGCAGGGCCGAGCGCAGCGCGGCGGTCGCCTCGTCGAGCGGCTCGCCCTCGGTGGCCTCCAGCCGGCGCAGGTAGACCGGGGTCTCCCCGCGCAGCGCCTCCTCGATCACCAGCGCGGTGACCTTCCCGATGCCGGGCAGATCGGTCAGCGTGCCGTCGCGCGCCCGGTCCCGCA
Source organism: Actinomadura montaniterrae (assembly GCF_008923365.1). Lineage (GTDB taxonomy): Bacteria > Actinomycetota > Actinomycetes > Streptosporangiales > Streptosporangiaceae > Spirillospora > Spirillospora montaniterrae. The sequence goes on along the minus strand of NZ_WBMR01000129.1, from coordinate 19,658 downwards.
GCGCGTCCGGCGCCGTCGCCTCGACCAGATCGGCGGCCTTGCGGAAGGCCCGGACGCGGTAGGTCGGCTCATGCGCGCGCTCCAGCAGGAACGCGATGCGCCGCAGCGCTTCGACGGGCTCCACGCCCTGCACGGTACCCAGGTATGACGGACACGTCGCACCGTGGAGGCATACGGGTCCCGCCGCGGTGTCTCTAGCCTGGGCACATGGCCGGGCAGAACAACGACGGCGCGTCCCCGGCGCCGAACAGCCTCCTGTGGGGCGTCCTCGCCGCGGCCGTGACCGGCGAGGCCGATCCGGTCCCGCCGGACCGCCCGTGGCCGGCGGTGCTGCGCTGGACGCGGTTCCTCGGGATCGGGCGGCTGCCGTACGGCCTCGTCGTCAACGTGGTCGGCATCGGCCTCACCATCGCCCTGGCCGCCGGGACGAACTCGCTGCTCGCGACGCCGCAGCCGGCGCGGCCGGGCGTGCACGTCGACGCGCTCGTACGGCTCGTCGCGTCGATCGCGGTGACGCTGCCGCTCGCGCTGCGCGACCGGCATCCGCTCGGGGCGTGGCGGCTGAGCTTCGTGGCGATGGCCGTCATCCCGGCGGGCGACTGGCTGACCGTCCCGTACCTCCCGGCCGGGACGTTCGCCGCGATCGTGTGCCTGTACACGGTCGCGGTGCGGTGCGCGCGGGACATCACCATCGGCGTGGGACTGCTGTCGCTGGCCGGCGTGTGGGTCAAGGACGCCGACACCGCCGGTGGCGCGACCGTCATCCTGCTGCTCGCCCTGGTCGCCGGGTACACCGTCCGGCTCCGCAACACCTCGCGGACGCAGCTGGCCGAGCAGCGCCGCGAGCTGGTCGAGCAGGAGAAGCGCCACCAGGCCGCCGAGGCGGTGCTGACCGAGCGGCAGCGGATCGCCCGGGAGCTGCACGACGTGGTGGCGCACCACATGTCGATGATCGCGATCCAGGCGGAGGCCGCGCCGTACAAGGTCGAGTCCGTCCCCGACGAGACCCGCCGCGACCTGTCGGAGATCCGCGCGACCGCGCTGGACGCGCTCACCGAGATGCGGCGCATCCTCGGCGTGCTGCGCTCCGAGGACGGCGCCGAGACCGCGCCGCAGCCGAGCCTGGAACGGCTGGACGAGCTGGTCGCGCACGCGCGCGGCGCCGGGCTGACCGTCACGACGCGGCTCTCCGGCGACCTCGACGGGCTGCCGCCGGGCGTCGGGCTCACCGCGTACCGGATCCTGCAGGAGGCGCTGAGCAACGCGATGCGGCACGCGCCCGGGTCGAAGGTGGCGGTCGCGGCGATCCGGGCGGACGGCATACTGCGGCTCGGCGTCGTCAACGGCCCGCCGGGCGACGGCCACGTCCCCACCCCCTCTCCTGAGGGCACCGGCCACGGGCTGATGGGGATGCGCGAGCGGGCGGCCATGCTGGGCGGCGAGATGTCGGCCCGGCCCACCGCGGACGGAGGATTCGCCGTGAACGCCACCCTTCCGGTGAAGGCGCGGGCCGCGACGTGACGGTCCGCGTGGTGATCGTCGACGACCAGGGCATGGTCCGCACCGGGTTCGGCGTGCTGCTGAACGCCCAGCCCGACATCGAGGTCGTCGGGGAGGCGGTGAACGGCGAGGAGGGGCTGCGGCGCGTCGCCGAACTGCGGCCCGACGTCGTCCTGATGGACGTGCGGATGCCGGTGATGGACGGCCTGGAGGCCACCCGGCGGCTCCTCGACGGCACCGGCATGCCGCCGGCGGGCGGGGACGACCGGCCGAAGGTGCTCATGCTGACCACGTTCGACCTGGACGACTACGTCTACGAGGCGCTGCGCGCCGGAGCCAGCGGGTTCCTGCTGAAGGACGCGTCGGCGGCGGAGCTGGCGGACGCCGTCCGGATCGTGGCGGCGGGCGACGCGCTGCTGTCCCCGTCGATCACCCGGCGGCTGATCGCGGAGTTCTCCCGGCTGGGCGGGCCGCGCGTCCCGTCCCGCAAGCGGCTGGAGGAGCTGACCGAGCGGGAGACCGAGGTGCTCGGGCTGGTCGCCCGGGGGCTGTCCAACGGCGAGATCGCGGCGGAGCTCGTCGTCGCCGAGCAGACCGTCAAGACGCACTTCGGGCGCGTCCTGATGAAGCTCGGGCTCCGCGACCGGCCGCAGGCGATCGTGTACGCCTACGAGGTCGGCCTGGTCCGCCCCGGCGACTGACGCCCGCCGGGCGCCCTCCGGGGTGCCGGGCGCCCTCCGAGGTATCGCCCGTCATACCCGGGTCGCAGGCCGCAGGACGGCACTGCCGGGTGATCCGCGCGACGGCGTCCGATTCCTAGCGTCCTGGTCAGTGCTTCACCACTGACCAGGGAGGACGTCGGATGAGCAGCGGGCACCCGGCCCTCGGCCGGCGCACCAGGGCGGTCACGGCCGCCGCCGTGCTGACGGTGGCCGCCTCGACCACCGCCGCCGCCGGGCACGCCGAGGCGTACGCGGGCCCGGCGCCGCTCCCGGCCCTGTCGTCCGCGACGCTGGACGCCCGCTACCAGGCGACCGGCACGGAGATCGCGCGGTCCTGGGCGACGGCGCGGCGCGTCCGCGACCACGACCGGGCGCGGGCCCTGTCGGCGTTCCTCGCGCCCGGCCGCCGGTTCCTGGCGTTCGACGCGCGCGGCCGCGGCCTGGCCGTCGAAGTCCTCGGGGACCTCGCCTCCGCGGACCGGATCGCGGTCGTGGTGCCGGGCGCCGACACCGCGCTCGCCAACTTCGACTCGCCGAAGTTCGTCGGCGGCGGCAGCCGCGCCCTGTACCGGCAGGCGCGCGCCGACGCCCCGGCCGCGCGGATCGCCGTGGTCGCCTGGCTCGGCTACCGCACGCCGCGGACGCTCAGCCCCGAGGTGCTGACCGGTGGCCGCGCCGCCGCCGGCGCCCGCGCGCTCGGCCGGTTCCTCACCGGCGTCCACCGCGTCAACGGGCGCGCGCGGATCGCGCTGCTGTGCCACAGCTACGGGTCCGTGGTCTGCGGGAAGGCCGCCCGCGGGCTGGGCGCCGCGCCGGTGGACGACATCGCCCTGTTCGGGAGCCCCGGCGTCACCGCGCACCGGGCGTCCGACCTCGGGCCGTCCGCCCGCGTCTGGGCGGGCCGGTCCACGGGCGACTGGACGCAGTACGTGCCGAAGGTCAGCTTCGCCGGGATCGGCTTCGGCGCCGACCCGGTCTCGCCGGGCTTCGGCGCGCGCCGCTTCGACGCCGGATCCGGCCCGCACAGCGCCTACCTGAAGCCCGGGACCGTCGCGCTCCGCAACCTCGCGCTGATCGCGCTCGGCCGGGACGCGGAGGTGACCCGGTGACGGCCCGCCCCGCGCTCTCCCGCGACGGGGCGGTGGACGCGCTGCGCGCCTTCGCGATCCTCGGCGTCGTGCTCGGGCACTGGCTCGTGACGGCCCTCGTCGCGTCCGGCGACGGCCGCGTCCTGCACGTCACCAGCCCGCTGAAGGCGATGCCGGAGCTGGCGCCGCTGTCCTGGGCGCTGCAGACGCTCGCGCTGTTCTTCCTGGTCGGCGGCTACTCGGCGGCGAAGGGGCTGCGGCCGGTCGAGCCGTGGGACGCGCGGCTGCGGCGGCGCCTCGCGCGGCTGGCGCGCCCGCTGCCCGTCCTGGCGGCGGCCTGGATCCCGGTCGTCGCCGGGCTGCGGGCGGCCGGGTTCTCAGGCGGCTCGGTGACCACCCTGATCGGGCTGGTCCTCAGCCCGCTGTGGTTCCTGGGCGTGTACGCGGCGCTGACCGCGCTGGCCCCGCTCGTCGTCGCGGCGTGGCGGCGGCTGGGGCTGTGGGGCGCGTTCCTGCTCGTCGCCGCGACCGCCGCGATCGACCTCGGCCGGTTCGGGCTCGGCGCACCCGGATGGATCGGCTGGGCGACCGTCCTGACGGGCTGGCTGCTGCCGTTCTACCTGGGCACCGGCTGGGCGCACGGCGCGCTGCGCTCCCGCCGCACCGGGCTCGTCCTGCTGTCCGGCGGCGCCGCCGCTGCCGCGCTGCTGGTGATCTTCGCCGGCTATCCGGCGAGCATGGTCGGCGTGCCGGGCGAGCCGGTGTCCAACCTGAGCCCGCCGACGCTCGCCGCGGTCGCGTTCGGCCTCGCCCAGACCGGCCTCGCGCTGCTGCTGCACGGCCCGCTCACCGCCTGGACGCGGCGTCCCCGCGTGCGCGCGTGCGTCGCGGCGGCCAACCGCTCGGCGATGACGATCTTCCTCTGGCACCAGACGGCCATGATGATCACCACGGTCGGGGCGCTCGTCACGGTGGGTAGCCTGGCCGGGCTGCACACCGCGCCCGACGGGCCGTCCTGGCTCGCGGAACGGCTGCTCTGGCCGCCGGTCTTCGCGCTCGTGCTGGCGGCGCTCCACGCGCTCGCGCACCGCTTCGAACGCCCGGCGCCACGCCCGGACGGCGGCGGCGCGAACTCCGCGGCGGCACCGCGCATCTCACCACGAGCCTCCTGAACGCAGCCGCCCGGCCGGAAACCGCCACCGGCCCCGGATGGTAGAAAGGCCGAAGATGCCGCCGCCACGCAAGACGACACCGAGGCGCGCCCGACGGCTACGACGGGCGCTGGCCTGCGTCGTTTCCATCTCGGCCCTCATGCTCACCACCACCGGGACCGGCCACGCCGACCCGTACGCGGCCCCCGCCGCCGTCCCGTCGATGGCGGCGTCGACGCTGGACGTCCGGTTCGCCACCGAGCGCCGGTCGATCGAGGAGGCGCTCCAGACGGCGCGCAGCGTCGGCGACGACGGGCGGGCGCGCGCGCTGGGCGCATTCCTGGCACCGGGCCGCCGCTTCCTGTACTTCGACCCTCGCGGCCGTGGACGGGCCATCGAGGTCGTCGGCGATCTCGCGCACGCGCGCCGTGTCGCGGTGCTCGTTCCAGGGGCCGACACGACGCTGACCGCGTTCGACCGGCGAGGCGGCAAGCCCTGGTCCACACCGGGCGGGGGCGCGCGGGCCGTCTACTCCCGTGCCCGGTCGATCACCGCCGACCCGGGCCTCGCCGTCGTGGCGTGGCTCGGCTACGCCGCCCCCAAGACCTTCAGCGGCGACGTCCTGACCGACCAGCGCGCCGGCGAGGGCGCGGGCGAGCTCCTGGACTTCCTCGCCGGCATGCGCCGCGTCAACCCCGCCGCCCGCGTCGCGCTGCTGTGCCACAGCTACGGCTCCGTCGTCTGCGGGCGCGCCGCCCTCGGCCACCACGCCGGCCGCACGGCCGCCGCATGGCGGCAGGTCAGCGACATCGCCCTGTACGGCAGCCCCGGCACGACCGCGTGGTCCGCCGCCGACCTGAGCCGCACCGCCCGCGTCTGGGCCGGCCGCGGCGCGACGGACTGGATGGAGGACGTCCCGCACGTGCGGATCCTCGGCCTCGGGCTCGGACCGGACCCGGTCTCCCGCGGCTTCGGCGCCCGGGTGTTCGCCGCGGGCGCCGGCGGCCACAGCGACTACCTCGCGCCGGGCTCCCTCCCGCTGCGCAACCTCACCGAGATCGCCCTCGGCGACGCCCCCGCGGTGGTCCGCGGCTGACAGGAATCCCTCACTCGGGGACGGATCATCGCCTGTTCGATGGCACTCTGGGGAGGTGGACACCGCAAGCGAGGCCGAGATCCGCGAGCAGACCACCCAGCGCCTGGAGAAGGCGATGGGCACGTTCGGCACCGCGGCGCTGACCAGCATGGAGGAGCAGCTCCCCTGGTTCCGGCGGATGCCGCCGGACCAGCGCTCCTGGATCGGGCTGGTCGCGCAGGCGGGCATCGCCGCGTTCGTCGAGTGGTTCAAGAGCAACGAGCGGACCCGGCCCGCGATCGCCGGCGAGGTGTTCGGCACCGCGCCCCGCGAGCTGCTGCGGTCCATCAAGCTGCACCACACCATCGACATGATCCGGGTGATCATCGAGGTGGTGGAGACCCGCCTCGACGAGCTGGCCGCGCCCGGCGGCGAGGCCCAGCTCCGCGAGGCCATCCTGCGCTACACCCGGGACGTGGCGTTCGGCGCGGCGCAGGTGTACGCGCGCGCGGCCGAGACCCGCGCAGCCTGGGACGCCCGCCTGGAGGCCCTCGTCGTCAACGCGGTGCTGCGCGGCGAGGTCGACGACGGCATGCACTCCTGGGCCGCGGCGCTCGGCTGGACGTCCAAGCCCGTCACGGTGATCGCCGGGTACACCCCGGAGGACGAGGAGCCCGAGGTCACCATCGACCAGATGCAGCTGGCCGCCCGGCGCGCCCGCGCCGACGTGCTCGCCGGCGTGCACGGGCACCGGGTCATCGTGGTGGTCGGCGGCGACGCCGACCCGATGGAGGCGGCCCGCCCCATCGCCGCCAAGTGCGGGCCGGGCCCCGTCGTGGTCGGCCCGAAGGTCGGCGACCTGTACGACTCGACCAAGTCCGCGCAGGCCGCCGTCGCCGGGCTGCGCGCCGCGGCCGGCTGGCCGGACGCGCCGCGCCCCGTCCCGGCGACCGAGCTGCTGCCCGAGCGGGCCCTCGACGGCGACGCCGAGGCCCGCCGGTACCTGGTGGAGGGTGTCTACAACCCGATGCTCGCCGCCGGCGCCCCGCTGCTCGACACCCTCACCACCTATCTGGAGCAAGGGTCGTCACTGGAAGCGACCGCCCGGCTGCTGTTCGTACACCCGAACACGGTCCGTTACCGGCTGCGTCGCGTCACGGAGCTCACCGGCCTCGCGCCGACCGACGGACGCAACGCGTTCACGCTCCGCATCGCCCTGGTCCTGGGCCGCTTCGCCGCCCGCCCGCCCCGCGCATAACGGGCTTGTAGGGGTCGTACAAAGGGCCCGGACCAAACTTCGTCGCGATCGGCATCGAGAGGAATGGGGCGTTCGCGAAAGGCTGGACGCCGTGATTCTCCTCGCATCGCCCGGCCAGGGCGCCCAGACCCCCGGCTTCCTGCAGCCATGGCTAGAGATACCCGGAGTCGCCGACCGCCTGGCCTGGTGGTCGGCCGTCACCGGGCTGGACCTGGTCAGGTACGGGACGACCGCCGACGCCGAGGAGATCCGCGACACCGCCGTCGCGCAGCCGCTGCTGGTCGCCGCCGCGCTCGCCGCCTACGAGGTGCTCTACGAGGACGGCGTCCCCGGCGCCGTCGCGGGGCACAGCGTCGGCGAGCTCGCCGCCGCGGCGATCGCCGGGGTGCTGTCCCCCGAGGCCGCGCTGGTGCTCGTCCGCGAGCGGGGCCGCGCCATGGCCGAGGCCGCCGCCGTCACCGAGACCGGCATGACGGCCGTGCTCGGCGGCGACGCCGACGAGGTGCTCGCCGCGATCGACAAGCAGGGCCTCACCCCCGCGAACGTCAACGGCGCCGGCCAGGTCGTCGCCGCCGGGACGATGGAGAAGCTGGCGAAGTTCGCCGACGAGCCGCCCGCGAAGGCGCGGCTGCGGCCGCTGTCGGTCGCCGGGGCCTTCCACACCGAGCACATGGCCCCCGCCGTCGACACCCTCCGCCGCCTCGCCCCCGGCGCCCCCGTCGCCGACCCCCGCACCAGGCTGCTGCAGAACCGCGACGGCGCCGTCGTCACGTCCGGCCGCGACTTCGTCGCACGCCTCGTCGAGCAGGTCAGCGCCCCCGTCCGGTGGGACGCGTGCATGGCGACGATGCGCGAGATCGGCGTCACCGGCATCATCGAGCTGCCCCCGGCCGGGACGCTCGTCGGGCTCGCCCGGCGCGAGCTGAAGGGCATCGACCTGGTCGCCCTCAAGACCCCCGACGACCTGGAGAAGGCCCGCGAGCTGATCAAGGCGGACGCGGCATGACCGGGCTGCGCATCCCCGAGGCGGCCGCGGGCGCCCGCATCCTCGCGTTCGGCGACTACCGGCCCGCGCGGATCGTCACCAACGACGAGCTGTCGCGGACCGTCGACACCAACGACGAGTGGATCCGCACCCGCGTCGGCATCCAGGAGCGGCGGATCGCCGGCGACGACGAGGGCATCGTCGAGCTCGGTGTGCACGCGGGCGGCAAGGCCCTCGCCAACAGCGGCCTCGACCCGTCCGACATCGACCTGGTGATCCTCGCGACCTGCTCGGCGGAGTCGCCGATGCCCGGGCACGCGCCGCAGGTCGCGCACCGGCTCGGCATCGACGCGCCCGGCGCCTTCGACCTGAACGCCGCCTGCGCCGGCTTCTGCTACGCGCTCGGCACCGCCAGCGCCGCCGTCCGCGCCGGCAGCGCCCGCAACGTGCTGGTGATCGGGTCCGAGAAGATGTCCCAGTGGATCGACTGGACCGACCGCTCCACCAGCATCATCTTCGCCGACGGGGCGGGCGCCGCGGTCGTCACCGGCAGCGAGTCGCCCGGCATCGGCCCGGTCGTGTGGGGCAGCGCCGGGGAGAACTACGACAAGATCATCATCGACGACCGGCACTCGTTCATCCGGCAGGAGGGCCAGGCGGTGTTCCGCTGGGCCACCACCGCCATCGCGCCGGTCGCGCTGGAGGCGTGCGAGCGCGCCGGGATCGCCCCCGGCGACCTCGCCGCCGTCGTCCCGCACCAGGCCAACCTGCGGATCATCCAGGCCATCGCCCGCAAGATGAAGGCCACCAACGCCGTGGTGGCCGACGACATCGTGCACTCCGGCAACACCTCGGGGGCCTCCATCCCGCTGGCCCTCTCCCGCATGATCGAACGCGGCGACGTGCCGTCCGGCGCCCCCGCCCTCCTGGTGGGGTTCGGCGCCGGACTGTCCTACGCTGCCCAAGTCATCCAGATCCCGTAGGCCGTCACGCCTGCTCGCAGGCTCTGGACCAACCCCATCGAAGGAGAACTCAGAACCATGGCAGTCGCCACCGAACAGCAGATCCTGGACGGCCTCGCCGAGATCATCGACGAGATCGTCGGCATCGACAAGTCCGAGGTCACCCCGGAGAAGAACTTCATCGACGACCTCGACATCGACTCGCTGTCGATGGTGGAGATCGCGGTGGCCGCGCAGGACCGCTTCGGCGTCGAGATCCCCGACGACGAGCTGCGCAACCTCAAGAGCGTCCAGGACGTCATCAACTTCGTCCAGAAGCTCCAGAGCTAGTTCCGGCCGGTGGCCGGGCCGTGCGCCGCACGGGCCGGCCGCAGGGAGGGCGCGCCGCCGGGCCGCCCGGACGGGCCCGCACGGGCCCCGCCGGGGATCCGGGCCGGGCGCGCCCTGCCTCCACTCCCCCTCCAGTCCGCAAGGAGCATCTATGAGCAAGAGCCAGACCAGAGTCGTGGTGACCGGTCTCGGTGCAACGACCCCTCTCGGCGGCGACCTGCCGTCGACCTGGTCCGCCCTGCTCGCCGGAGAGTCCGGGATCCGCAGCCTGGACTGGGAGGGCGTCGAGGACCTGCCGGTGCGTTTCGCCGCCACGCTGAAGGTGGACCCGGCCGAGGTGATGCCGAAGCAGTCGCTGCGCCGGCTGGACCGCAGCCAGGCGATCGCGCTGATCGCGGCGCGCGAGGCGTGGACCGACGCCGGTTTCGCGCCGGCGGTCAGCAACAAGACCATGCGCAACGAGGAGCCCGCCGGGGTGCCCGGCGGCTTCGTCGTCGACGGCGACCGGCTGGGCGTCGTCGTCTCCAGCGGCATCGGCGGCCTGCACACCGCGCTGAACAGCTACGACGTGTTCCGCGAGCAGGGCTGGTCGCGGGTGTCGCCGTTCACCGTGCCGATGCTGATGCCGAACGGCGCGTCCGGGCACGTCGGGATCGAGTTCGGCGCGACCGCGGGCTCGCACGCCCTGGTCAGCGCGTGCGCGTCCAGCGGCGAGGCCGTCGGCTACGCCATCGACATGATCCGCGCGGGCCGCGCCGACGTCGTCATCTGCGGCGGCACCGAGTCGTGCATCCACCCGCTGCAGATGGCCTCGTTCGGCCGGATGCGGGCGATGTCGACCCGCAACGACGAGCCGGCGCGCGCGTCCCGGCCGTACGACAAGAACCGCGACGGCTTCGTGCTCGGCGAGGGCGCCGCCATGATCATCCTGGAGTCGGAGGAGCACGCCCGGGCCCGCGGGGCCCGCGTGCAGGGCGTCGCCGCCGGCTGCGGCTACTCCAACGACGCCTACGACATCGTGCTGCCGGACCCGAGCGGCGGCGGCCAGGCCAAGGCGATGCAGCGGGCGCTCGCCGACGCCGGGCTGCGGCCCGAGGACGTCGTGCACATCAACGCGCACGCCACCTCGACCCCGTCCGGCGACGTCGCGGAGCTGAACTCCATCAAGGCGGGTCTCGGCGAGGAGGCCGCCGCGAAGGTGGCCATCACCGCGACCAAGTCGATGACCGGCCACCTGCTGGGCGGCGCCGGCGCGCTGGAGTCGGTGTTCACGATCCTGGCGCTGCGGGACGGCCTCGTCCCGGCGGTCGCGAACCTGGAGGACCTCGACGACGAGGTCGACCTGGACATCGTGCGGGACGAGCCGCGCAAGCTCGCGGACGGGCCCGCCGCGGCGCTGAACAACTCGTTCGGTTTCGGCGGCCACAACGTCTCGGTCGCCTTCGAGCGCGCTCTCTGACGCTCCGCGGGACCGCGTACGTCAACGGCCCGGTGAGTCCGAACCCTCGGACCCGCCGGGCCGTTCCGCATGCCCGCTTCCTGCCCCGCGCGCCACGGCGCTCTGGCGCGTGGCACGTGCCCTGGCGTACGTAGCACCTGCCCTGGCGGACGTGGGGCGCCGCGCTCGGGCGGGCGTGGCGCCGCGCGCTGCGAGGCGCTCGGTGAAAGCCGTGAGGGGCGCTCCGCGGAGTGCGGGCGCCCCGGAGCCCCGGAGGGGCGGCCCTGGACGGGAGCATGCGAGTTGCGGGACGGGCACGCTCCGCGCGCGGGCCGCCGGAAGGACGGCGGCTCGGCGCCTTAGACGGCCGCGTGGAGCCAGCGCACGGGAGCGCCGTCTCCGGCGCGCCGGAAGGGCTCCAGCTCGTTGTCCCAGGGCGTGCCGAGGAGCCGGTCGAGCTCGTGCTCCAGGGTCGTCTTGCCGACGGCGGCGTTGGCCATGACGGACCGCAGCCGGTCCTCGGGCACCATGATGTCGCCGTTGGCGCCGATGACGCCGCTGAACACCCCGAGGGACGGGGTGAAGCTGTAGCGGACGCCGTCGCTGCCCGGCGTCGGATCCTCGGTGGCCTCGAACCGCACCAGTTTCCAGTTGCGCAGGGCCGAGGTGATCCCTGCCGCGGTGCCCGGCCTGCCCTCCCAATGAAGCTCGGCGCGCAGCGTCCCCGGCGCGGCCGCCTGATCAGCCCACTCAAGGGAAACGGGCACGCCGAGAACACCTGCGGCGGCCCACTCGATGTGCGGGCTCAGCGCAGGTGGCGCGGAGTGGACGTAGAAAACGCCACGTGCGGTCACCGGACCTCCTGGATCTGTACCGAGGCTCGTCTTCCCCTACGGCCTCGTACGTCCCAAGACGGCGTCCGCGTCCCTCATTGTGCATCATCGGCCCCGGTCGCACCACCGTGAGTGGGCCGTTTGCCGAACCCTTGACCACGCGATGCGCACCGTTCACCGGCCTCGGCCGACCAGCGTAGGCCCTCGCACGGCCGCGGCGCCGCCGATTCGGCGCGTTCGGTCATCACCTTCCGTCCGCGCTCCGGCACGATGAGTGGCGGGTCCGTGGCAGGGGGAGGATGGGCGATGCTCGACCAGGAGGCGCGGCTGGAACGGCTGCTGGTGCGGCACCGTGACGCGATGGTGGTGGAGCCGGTGCCGGGGAGGCGGACGCTGGTGCGCCGCGACCAGGTACTCGTCTCCGGACGGGACGCCGGCGCCGCGCAGAGCCTCGTGCGGCGCTGGTGCGACGGGCGGGAGGACGAGCCGGGCGCGACGCGGCTGCGGCTGCGGCCGTCCGCGAAGGTGGACGTGTGCGAGCTGGCCGCGCAACTGTCCGGTGGTGGCCGCCATCGGACGCTGAGCGTGTCGCCGAACCATCTCGTCCACGGGCAGCCGATGTGGTGGAGCGGTCCGGCCGACCGGCCGCGGCCGGCGCCGCCGCTGCCCGCCCCGGTCGCGGCGGGCGCGCGCCGGGACGTGACGGTCGCGATCCTGGACACGGGACTGTCGCCGCACCCCTGGTACGAGGACACCGCGTGGTTCCGCGAGCAGCGCGACGAGGTGGCGGAGGTCCTCGACGCCGACCTCGACCTCGAACTGGACGCGCAGGCGGGGCACGGCACGTTCATCGCGGGCGTGATCCTGCGGCACGCGCCGACGGCGGAGTTGCGGGCGCTGCGCGTCATCGGCGGGGACGGCGTCGGCGACGAACTGGAGGTCATCCGGGCGCTGACCCGGCTCGCGTCCTGGGGGCGCGCGGACGTGGTGAACATCTCGCTCGGCTGCCACACCTTCGACGACCGCCCGTCGCCCGTGCTGGCGAGGGCGATCGCGGCGCTCGGCCGCCGGACGGTGGTGGTGGCGTGCGCGGGGAACACCGCGAGCGAGCGCCCGTTCTGGCCAGCCGCGATGAAGCCGGTCATCGGGGTCGCGGCGCTCGACGGGGACGACCGGGCCTGGTTCTCCAACTACGGCTGGTGGGTGGACGCCTGCGCGCCGGGGGTGGACGTCGCGAGCACGCACGTCTGGTTCGACGGCCCGCGCGCCCCCTCCGGAGGTACCGATGCGGACCGGTTCGAGGGATACGCGACGTGGAGCGGGACATCGTTCGCGGCACCCGCCGTGGCGGGACGGATCGCGGGGCTCGCCGCCGCGGAGGGGCTGGACGCGCCGTCCGCGGCCGACCGGGTCCTCGATCCGGCGCGCTGCCACACGCTCCCCGACCTCGGCGTACTCATCAGTTCTTGAGCACGGTCCGATGGCGAAGCGGTAACCGCGCACGGAGCGTGGTCAATTTCCCACTTAGGGTGATCAGTTCATGTCAGGCGATCACGTGGCGGGAGACCTCTTGGCGACTCTGCAGGACGACGGGACTCTGCAGGACGACGATACGAGCGCGCTGGTGGTGCGGGCTCGGGAAGGCGACGGCGCCGCGTGGGCGCGGCTGGTCGAGCGGTACAGCGGGCTGCTGTGGTCGATCGCCCGCGCGCACGGCCTGGGCGACGCCGACGCGGGCGATGTGGTGCAGACGTCCTGGCTGCGGCTGGTGGAACGGATCGACGCGCTCGACGACCCGTCGGCGGCGGGATGCTGGCTGGCGACGACGGCGCGCAACGAGTGCCGGGCGCTGCTGCGGCGGCGGACCCGCGACTTCGCGCCGGTGCCGTTCGGCGCGCGCCACCCGTCCGGGCCGGACGAGGTGGCGGCGGTCCGGGACCGGCTCGGCCGGGTCGGCGCCGCGCTGGAGGCGCTCCCCCGCCGCTGCCGGACGCTGCTGCGGCTGTTCGCCCAGGCCGCGAGCTACGCGGAGCTGGCGGCGGCGCTGGGCATCCCGGTCGGCAGCGTCGGCCCGACGCGGGCCCGCTGCCTGGCCGCGCTGCGGAGGCTCGTCCCGTGAACGACGAGGAGCTGATGGCGGGGGCGCGGGCCGCGTTCGACGCCCTCGACCCGGTACCGGAGGGCGTGCTCGCGGCGGCGCGTTCGGCGCTCGCGTGGCGGACGCCGGCGGCGGCGCTGGCGGAGCTGCGCCACGACGGCGCGGTGCGTCCGGCGGCGGGCGTGCGCGGCGGGACGGGACGGTCGCTGACGTTCGGCTGCGCGGCCGGGCCGGCGGTCGCGGCGGCGGTGGAGATCGAGGTCACCGGCGAGGGCCGGCACCGCGAGATCACCGGACGGCTCGTCCCGCCGGCGAGCGCCGAGATCGTCGTCCGGCACCGCGACCTCCCGGCGGGGCGGGCGGCCGGGCGGACCGGGCCGACCGGGATGTTCTGCCTTCCGGAGGTGCCGGAGGGGCTGGTCAGCCTGCTGTTCCGGCTGCCGGGCGGTGCGTCGGTCGTCACGAGCTGGGTCCGCGTATGAGCGGCGAGGACGAGCGAGCGCTGCTGTGGCTGGCGGCGATCGACCCGGCGACCGCGCACGCCCGCGCGACGGCGCTGCTGGAGCGGGGCGACGACATCCTCGCGCTGCGGATCGCGGGCCTGGCGTGCAAGGAACTGGGGCGCTTGGAGGAGGGACTGGCCTTCCTGTACCGGGCTCTCGATCTGGCGACCGGGCGGGCGATGGCCGATGCGGAGTCCCGGGACGATGCATGGCCGGTGTTCGCGGACGACTCATGGACGGGTGACACGCGTCCAGACCCGTATGCCGCCGCCAAGGTCCGGATGAACCTGGTAGGTCTCTTGGCCGCGCGCGGAGATCTCACGGGGGCGCTGGTACACGCGGAGGAAGCGGAGACCGTCCTGCACGGCGAAGACGCGGACCGCCTGGCGGCCAACAAGGCCTGCGCGTTGGCCCGCGCAGGCCGGGTCGCTGAAGCGCACGACGTCGCCGAGCGCGCGCTCGCGGGGCTGCGAAAGGGGCACGACCGGGCGGCGCTCAACGGGCTGTTGAGCAACATCGGGCTCGCGCGGGCGATGCAAGGCGACTATGGCGGTGCCGAGGAGGCACTAGCGGAGGCCGTCGCGGTCGGCGAGGCCGCCGGGCTGCGGCATCAGACGGCGATGGCCAAGGGCAACCTGGCGTTCGCGGTGTCGCGGCGCGGGGACGTCCCGCGCGCGCTCCGGCTGTACGCGGAGGCCGAGCCGCTCCTGGCTGGAGAGCGGCTGGCGCAGTGCCGCCTCGACCAGGCGGAGACCCTCATCGTGGCGGGCCTGCCACGCGAGGCGCGGCCGCTTCTCGACGCGGCCCTGGACGCGGCGAGGGCGCACGGCTACCGGTGCGACGTCGCGGACGCCCTCCTCCTGCGCGCGCACGCCGAACTCGCGGATGGCGATCCCGGGCGGGCCGCCGAGAGCGCCGCGCAGGCGCGGGACGCGTTCGCCGAGCAGGAGCGTCCCGGCTGGATCCCGCTGGCGGAGCAGGTGCTGATCAAGGCGCGCTGGGAGTCCGGCGAGCGGTCCGAGGCGCTGCTGGCGGACGCCACCGCTGCGGCGGACCTGCTGGGCGACGGCGGGTGGGCCGGTCCCGCCGCCGAGACCCGCGTCATCGCGGCGCGGGTGGCGATGGCCCTCGGCAGGCCGCCTGGCCGCCTGCTCGCGGGAGTCGACGGCACGGACGGCCCCGCCGCGGTCCGGATCGCCGGCTGGCACGCGGCCGCGCTCGAACGCTCGGCGCGCGGCGACGTCCCGGGCGCGGTCGGCGCCGTCCGGGCCGGGCTGGAGGCGGCCGCGCGGCACGCGGAGGCGTTCGGCGCGCTGGACCTGCGGGCCCGCGCTGCGGGACTCGCGGGCGAGCTGGCCGCACTCGGGCTCGGCCTCGCCGGGTCCGCGGCTGAACTCCTGGCCCTGGAGGAGCGGCGGCGCGCCATCGCCCGCCCGCACCGGCTGCGGCCGCCCGCCGATCCCGAACGGGCCGGGGCGCTCGCGGCGCTGCGGGCGCTCAGCGCAGCGCACACCTACGACGCCGCGGCCGGCGGCGTCCCGTCCGTGCTCGCCGCCGACCTCGCGGACCTGGAGGCGAAGGTCAGCGCACACACCCGCCGCCGCCCGGGCGGGCCGCCCGGACCCGAAGCACCGGAGCCCGCCGAGATCGCCGCCGCGCTCGGCGACCGCGCGCTCGTCGAGCTCGTCGCCGTCGGCGGCGAACTGCATGCGGTGACCGTCGCCGGCGGCCGGATCCGCGGGCACCGGCTCGGCGAGCACGACGCCGTCGCCCGCGAGACCGGGCTGATCCGCTATGCGCTGGGCCGGCTCGCGGGTGACGACGATCCCGCCGCGCTCACCGCCGTCACGGAGTCCGCCGAGCGGCTCGACCGGCTGTTGCTGGCGCCTGTGTTGGCCGAGGTCGCCGGCAGCGACCTTGTGATCGCCCCGGTCGGGCCGCTGCACGGCCTGCCCTGGGCGGTGCTGCCGTCGCTCGCGGGGCGCCCGTTCACCGTCGTCCCGTCGGCCGCGGCATGGCTGAGCGCCCGCACGGACCGTCCGTCCGGCGGGCGTACCGTCCTGGTCGCGGGCCCCGGCCTCGCCCACGCCGGGCGCGAGATCGCCGCGTTGCGCGGCGTCCACCCCAGCGCGCTCGTGCTAGACGGCCCGAGCGCGCGCGCCGAACCCGTCCGCGACGCACTGGACGGCGCCGCGCTCGCCCACATCGCCGCCCACGGCGAGTTCCGCGAGGGCAACGCGCTGTTCTCGCGGCTGCGGCTCGCCGACGGCCCCCTCACCGTCCACGACCTCGACGCGCTCGCGGCGCCGCCCCGCGTCGTGGTGCTGTCGGCGTGCGACATCGGCCGCTCCGACGAGGGCGACGCCACCGTCGGGATGGCGGGCGTGCTGCTCGCCCTCGGCGCCGCCACCGTGATCGCCAGCGTCGTGCCCGTCCGGGACGCCACGACCCCAGAGTTCATGTCGGCGTTCCACACCGGGCTGGCGTCGGGGCTGCCGCCGTCGCGCGCGCTCGCCGCCGTCCCGCGCGCGCCCGGCGTGGCCGGATTCCTCTGCTTCGGCTCGGGATGACGGCCGGGTCCGTGGCCGCCGGCGCGTAACGCGCGGCCACGGACCCGTCCGATCAGGTATCGCCGGTCGCGACCGGATTGCCGGGGTCGGCGACCCAGTTCGACCACGACCCGACATAGAGGGCCGCGGGGATGCCCGCGAGGTTGAGCGCCAGGATCTCGTGCGCCGCCGTCACCCCGGAGCCGCAGTAGGCGCCGACGTCCAGCGCGTCGGTCGCGCCGAGCTGCGCGAACCGCTCGCGCAGCAGCTCCGGCGGCAGGAACCGGCCGTCCACCCCCACGTTCCCCGACGTCGGCGCGTTCCGCGCGCCCGGGATGTGCCCGGCCACCGGGTCGACGGGCTCGGTCTCACCGCGGTACCGCTCGGCGGCGCGGGCGTCCAGCAGCACCCCGGCCGTCGCCAGCGCCCCCGCCCCCTCGGCGTCCAGCACGGGCAGCCGGCCCGGACGGGCGAAGAAGTCGCCCGGCTTCACGTCCGGCTCCTCGGTGGTGACCGCGTGGCCCGCCTCCGTCCAGGCCCGGTAACCGCCGTTCAGCACGCGGACCTTGTCGTGGCCGAAATAGCGCAGCGACCACCAGACGCGCGCGGCGGACGTGGAGTCGGCGTCGTCGTAGACCACGACGAGCCGGTCCCCCGACACGCCGGCGCGCCGCATCGCGGCCTCGAAGTCACCGGACGCGGGCAGCGGATGGCGCCCTGCCGGCCCCGGCGGCCCGGCCACGTCCCGGTCCAGGTCGACGAACACGGCCCCGGGGAGATGGCCCTTGCGGTAGGAGTCGATTCCCGGCGGCCCCGCCAGATGCCAACGCACGTCCAGCAGGACCAAGGGGGTCTGCCGCCGGAGCAGCCGGTCCAGCGCGGGCACTTCGATGAGAGGGTGCACATCGCCAGTTTGACCTTCGTCGCCCGGATTGAGGAGGGGCTCGGCGGGGTTCGTCACGACCGGCAGCCTACGCACCGCCGCCCCCGGGACACGCCGTGACCAGCACGGATCCCGCGACATCCCAGGTCAGCGCCACCCAGGCCGGCGGCGGCCCGGCGCGCCGCGGGTCCCGGGGCGGGGGCGCGGGTCAGGGGCGGGTCGCCGACAGCAGCGGCACGATCTGCTCGGCGGTGACGAGCGAGCCGTGCATGCCGATCATCCCGTTCAGCCAGGGCTCCCGCTCCGACGCCACGATCGCCAGGTCCGCGTGCGGGACCGCGATCACGTCGCCGACCCGCTCGGCCATCCCCGGGGCGAGCGGGCCGAACCAGCCGTCCGCCACCGCCTTCTCGCGCGGCACGACCCACGCCCGGTCGCCGACCATCGCCGTCCACGCGGCGAGGACGTCGTCGTGCGCGCCCGGCTCGCTGTAGACGTACCGGCAGCGCGCGTCGCCGCCGAGCAGGGCCACGCCCTCGCCCAGCTCGGGGACCGTGTCGGCGTCGATCCGCTCCGACGGGTCGACCATGCCGTGGTCGGCGGTCACGTACAGCGCCGAGCCCGGCGGCAGGACCGCGGCGAGCTCCTGCACGAGGACGTCCACGAACCGCAGCTGGTGCCGCCACTCCGGCGAGCCCACCCCGAACTTGTGCCCGGTCGAGTCGAGGTCCGGGTGGTAGACGGTCACGAGGGACCGGCCACCGCGCTGCAGCGCCCGCTCGGCCCGCCCGACGAGCTGGCCCAGGCTGTCCGCCGCGAGGTAGTCGGCACCGCGGGCCGTGGCCCGGCTGAGCGGCGAGTTCCGGTACAGGCCGAGGGACACGTAGGCCGCCGCGACACCGGCCGCCGCGGCCCGCTGGTAGATCGTCGGCGCGGGCTGGAAATGCTCCGGGTCGACCGAGTCGTCCCGCCAGCGCAGGCAGTTCAGCAGCCGTCCGGTGCCCGGGACGGCGACCTGCAGGCCCAGCAGGCCGTGCCCGCCGGGCGGCAGGCCGGTGCCGAGCGACCCGAGGCTGGTGACGGTCGTCGCGGGGAACCCCGCGGTGATCGGGCCGCCGCCCATCGCGGTCAGGTACGGCGCCTCGTCCGGATGGGCGCGCAACTGCTCCCAGCCGAGCCCGTCGACGAGCAGCACGCAGGCGCGCGGCAGCACGGGCAGGCCCAGCACGTTCACCGCGTCCGGGACGCCCAGCGCCGCCAGCACCGACACCGGGACGTCGGCGAGCGCGCCCGTCCCGTACCGGGGCACGGGCGGCACGGGCGCCGGAGGCGGCGGGGGCGGCGCCGGGGCCCCGCTCACCGGGCGCTCATCGGGTGCTCACCGGGCGGTCGCCGCGGACAGCTCCTCGGCGAAGGCCAGCACCTGCGCGACGGCGTCGGCGCCGTCGGCGGCCTCGCTCACCCGCAGCGACAGGTCGTCGGCGGTGACGCTGCCGGTGTAGCCGTGGTCGGCCTCGCAGTTCTCGTCGCCGCAGGTCGCGGGCTCCAGGTCGATGTGCGCGATGGCGCCCCACCCGATCGTCAGGACGACCTCGGTCGGCGGCACCCCCGGCACGTAGGAGGCCGGGTCCGGGACGACCCGCGTCACCGCGACCGACTGGACGCGCTCCAGCTTCACCGCCTCGGTGGTGGTGGACGCGTGCGGGCGCTCCATGCCCTCGCCGGGCGGGTGCTCGTCGGTGTGGCACACCAGCAGCCGGGACGCGGACAGCACCAGTACGGTCACGTGCCGCCGGACCTCCATCGCGGGGTCGAACGTCGCCTCGTGGTGCACGACGTACGCGACGACGCGCTCGTCCCCTATGGCCGACTCGACCGCGTCCGCGACCAGGGCCGGGTAGTAGCCGCTGCGCTCGATCGCCGTGCGCAAACCGTGAGCGGTCGCTCGGGTTTCCCTCATGCCCCTATCCTGCCCTGTCCGGGGCCGGACGCGCACATGCCCGGCGCGGGCCCGGGCACGGGTCGGAGCGCCGGGCCGGGGCGGGCCGACACGCCGACCGAAGCGCCGACCGAAGCACGGCCCGAAGCACGGCCCGCACGGGTACCCGAGGGGCACGCGGGTACGGAGGTCGCATGGACGAGAGAGATCCGCTGCCCACCCCGCGGCCGGTGCCCCCGCCGACACCGGACCCGGCCCCCGCACCGGAACCGCTGGTCCCGCCGACCGAGCCGCCGCCCGGCCCGATGCCGGGCCCCGCGCCCCAGCCGCCCGGGCCCGTCCCG
>NZ_WBMR01000128.1 GCF_008923365.1 Actinomadura montaniterrae | reverse complement strand
AAGGCGTCGCCGGGCGGGGCGGGGTCGGACGCGGCGGCGGCGGGCCGGTCGGGCGCCGCCGCGGCGGTCCCGGCGGGACCTGCGGCCAGCGCCGCCACCGCGGCGAACGCGACCAGGAGACGTACATGGTGCATGCGGCATACACGTTGCATGCGGGGCGCGGGGAGCGCGCGGCGCGCGGGATCGGTGCGGACCTGCATCAGCCCTGCTCCTTCGGCGTGAGGGTCAGGTCGGCCGTGTTGCCGGGGCCGGCGGTGAACGAGCCGAGCAGCGGGGTCAGCGGGCCGCAGTCCTGGAGCGGGGGGAGTGTGAAGCCGGGGCTCGCGAGCCCGCCGCCGCGCGCCGGGTCGAAGGGGCCGCCGGAGGTCAGCGGGACGGTCGCGGGCCCGGCCGTCCGGCACTGGTCGCCGCCGCCGACGGGCAGCCCGAACACCTTGAACGACGCGACCCGCACGTCCAGCGCGGCGTCGGCGGAAAGCCCGTCGCCGGTCAGCCGGCCGGTGGTCGCGCCCGGCCGCCCGAACGCGACGTCCGCCGTGACGGGCAGGAACCCCCAGGCCTTGAGGTCGCCGGTGGCGGGGTCGAGGTCGAGGTCGCCGGTGACGTTCCCGGTGCCCGGGTCGATGTCGGCGCCGAGTGTGCCGTTCAGGGGGACGGTCCCGGCGCCCGCCTTGATGGCCGCCGTCCCCCGCACCGTGTAGTCGTGGTGGGTCGAGACAGGCGTGGAGTCGACGACGTCGAAGGTCGCGAGCACGTTGTCCTGGCCCGGGTCCTGCGTGCATTCGGACTCGAACGTGCCGAGCCCGGACGGGCCGCCGTCGCCGATCGTCGGCGTGAGCGTGAGCACCAGGTCGCCGACCCTGATCGTCCCCTTGCCGGTCTTGCGGAACGTCAGCGGGACGGTGGTGCCGCGCGCGTGGACGTCGAAGGCGCCCTCGGCGGGGACGGCGGTGGTGTCGAGTTTCGAGGTGACCGGCACCGGCAGGCCGGTCGGCACGTCCGGCACCGCGATGGACGCCTTGGCGAGCGCGGTCCCGTCGAGCTTCGCGGAGCCGACGGCGGCCAGGCCGCGCGTCGAGCCGGCGCTGACGGTGGAGACGGAGTCGACCGTGAAGCCCGGGACCTGCTGCCCGCTGACCACGGTCTTCGGGACGTCGGTGTCGATCTTGACGGTGAGCGGCTCGGGGCCGATCAGCGGGAACACGCAGTGGTAGTTCAGGGTCAGCGAGACCGGATCGGCGGCGGCGGGCGCCGCGGTCCCGGCGAGGGCGGCGGCACCGGACGCGAGCGCGACGGCGCACGCCACGGCCGTTCTCCTCGTGGCTCTCACTGCTGCCTCTCCTGCCGCTCGTCCTGCACGGGGCTCTCGTCCTGCGGGTGCTCGTCTCGCGCGGGGGTCTCGTCTCGCGCGGGGGGGTGGCCCCCGCCGCCGTCCCTGGTAGAGCGGCGGGGGCCGGAATCAGGACCGTTCGGTCACTGCCGGAGCATCACTTCTTCGGCGTGGCCTTCAGGTCGATCGTGTTCCCCGGGCCGGCGGCCAGCGCGCTGACGAGCGGGGTGAGGAAGCCGCAGCCGGTCAGGCTCGGCAGGGTGTAGCTGCCGGTGAGCGTCCCGCCGCCGGCGACGCTGAAGTTGGTGGACTTCAGCGGGATGTCGGCCGGGGCGCTCGTCTGGCAGGTGCTGCCGACGCCGAGGTCCATCCCGAACACCTTGATCGAGGGGATCTTGACGACGGTCTTGGTGTCGGTGCTCAGGGTGGAGCCCGACAGCGTGCCGGTCGTCTTGCCCTGCGGGGCGAAGGCGATGTCGGCGGTCGCCGGGATGAACCCGAACAGCGAGAACGTGCCGGTGGTCGGGTTCAGCGTCAGGTCCGCGGAGACCTTGCCGCTGCCGTCGACCGCGGCGTTGACCGCGCCGTTCAGCGCGACCTTGCCGTTCAGGCCCTTGATGGTCGACGACCCGGACAGCGTGTACGACGCGCCGCCGCCGCTCGGCTTGCCGGGCACGTTCACCGTGACCGGCGCGGACGCGGCGGACTCGTTGCCCGCGTTGTCCACGGCCGACACCGCGAACGTGTGGTCGCCCTGGGCCAGGCCGGAGACCTTGGTCGAGGTACCGGTGACCACGTCGGCGCCCTTCTTGCCGTCGACGGTCACGTAGTAGCCCTTGACGCCGGAGCCGCCGTCGTTGTCGGTGGACGCGCCCCAGGACAGCGCCACCGAACCGTCGTCGGACCCGGTGCCCTTGACGTTCGCCGGCACGGACGGAGCGGTCTGGTCGGGGCCGGGGCCCGTGGAGACCTTCACCGTGATCGGGGTGGACGCCTCGGACTCGTTGCCCGCGTTGTCCACCGCCGACACCGCAAAGGTGTGGTCACCGTCGGCCAGACCCGAAACGGTCGTGGACGTCCCCGTCACCAGGTCGCCCTTCTTACCGTCCACCGTCACGTAGTAGCCCTTGACGCCGGAGCCACCGTCGTTGTCGGTCGAGGCGTCCCAGGACACCGCCACCGAGCCACCGGTCGCCGCGCCCTTCACGTTCGCCGGCACGGACGGGGCGATCGTGTCGGGGCCGGGGCCGGTCGACACCTTCACCGTGACCGGAGCGGACGCGGCGGACTCGTTGCCCGCGTTGTCCACCGCCGACACCGCGAACGTGTGGTCACCGTCGGCCAGACCCGAAACGGTCGTGGACGTACCCGTCACCAGGTCGCCCTTCTTACCGTCCACCGTCACGTAGTAGCCCTTGACGCCGGAGCCACCGTCGTTGTCGGTGGAGGCGTCCCACTTCACGGCCACCGAGCCACCGGTCGCGGTACCGCTCACGTTCGCGGGCACCGACGGGGCGGTCGTGTCGACCGGCGGCGGCGTGCCGCCGTCCTTGATGGTGAAGCTGAACAGGGTGTTGTCCTGCCCGGACTTCAGGTGGCAGGTGAAGTCGCCGAGGTTCGCGGGGTTGCCGTCGGCGTCGTAGGTGGTGAAGTTCTGGATGTCGATGTCGTCCAGGGCGACCTTGCCGGCGCCGGTCTTGGTGAACGACAGCGCCGGGGCCTTGCCGGGCCCGTTGATGCTGACGGGGCCGGTCGCCGGGACGTTGGTCTTGTCCAGCTTGAGCGCCATCTGCAGCGGGACGGGGTTGGCCATCTCGGGCACAGTGATGGTCGGGTGCGCGAGGGCGGTCCCGTCCATCTGCACGGCGCCGAGCTGCTGGAGCCCGTTCTCGTTCACGTCGGCCGGAACGGTCGAGACCGACGTGACCTGGATGGCCTGGGAGATGAAGTCCTGCGTCGCGGTGTTGACCGGGACCTCGGTCGGGAAGTTCGACTTCACCTTGACCTGCAGGTCGCCGTCACCCACGAGCGGGTACGGGCAGGTGTAATCGAGCGTCTTCTCCGGCGAGCTGGGCAGGCCGGGGTCGAGCGTCTGCACCGGGTTCGGCGCCGGGTACTTGCCCGGGACCGGGTCCGGCTTCGGCGGGTTGGTCCCGTCGTCGATGAGGAACTGCTTCAGGACGTTGTTCTGCCCCGGCAGCTGCTTGCAGGACGCGTTGATCTGGCCGAGCCCGGTGGGCTTGCCGTCCGCGCCGAGCGGGGTGATCGCCAGGTCGAGGTTGCCGACCGTGATCTGCGCCCAGCCCGCCTTGTTGAACGTCAGCGGTACCTGCGTGCCGGTGGCGGTGATGTCGAACGGCCCCGAGTCGGGGACGTTCGCGTCGGCCAGCGTCATGTTCGGCTTCAGCGGCAGCCCGGTCGGGTACTGCGGCGCGACGAGCGACGCCTGCGCCTTCGCGGTGCCGGTCAGCTTCTTGGTGAGGGTCGTCCACAGGCCGAAGGTGGTGTCGCCGCTGACGGTCGACACCGCCTTGATGTTGATCGTGGGCGACGGGGTGTTCAGCGCGACCTTGTCCGGGATGTCGGTGGAGATCGCGACGTTGAGGTCCTGCTGCCCGATGAGCGGGTAGGTGCACTTGTACTTGAGGGTCAGGCCGGCGTCGGCGGACGCCGCCGGCGCGGCCACGATGCTCGCCATCGCGAGCATCAGGCCCGCCGTGGAGCCGAGGACCGTGCCGGTCCTGACTCTTCGGGAGATCTTGTTCGGTTTCACCTCGTACCTCTCGTGTGCGTGAGGTTGGGGGGCATGCCGGCCGCGGACGGGGTCCGCGGCGCGCGGTGACGGGTCCGCCCCCGCCGGCGGGGAGGCGGGGGCGACGCCGTGGGCCGGGCGCGGGGTGCGGCCTCCGCCCTGGTGCGGGCGGAGGGCCCGGCCCGCGCCCGCGGGTCAGGCGAGGGCGGGCCTACGCCTTGGCGGTGAGGTTCAGCGAGATCGTGTTGCCGGACCCGGCGGTGAAGAGGCTGAGGATCCCCGTCAGCGGGCCGCAGTTGTCGATCGAGGACAGCGTGTAGTCGTCGGTCTTGAGCGTGCCGCCCTTGGACGGGATGAACTTCCCGTCCGACTTGAGGACGATGTCCGACGGCTGGGTGGTCTGGCACTGGTCGCCGCCGCCGATCGGGATGGCCCCGAACACGTTGAACGAGCCGAGCTTGACGAACATCTTGGAGTCCGTCGTGAGCTCGCTGTTGGCGTAGGTGCCGGTGGTCTTGCCCTGCTGGACGAAGGCGACGTCCGCGGTCACCGGCAGGATGCCGAGGATCTGGAAGCTGCCCTTGGTCGGGTTCAGCGTCAGGTCCGCCGTGACGTTGTCGGCGGGCTTGGTGACGTCGAGGTCGGCCTCGACGCCGCCGGTGAGGTCGGTGGTGCCGTTCGGCGCCTTGATGAACGACGACCCCTTCAGGTCGAAGGAGTAGTGGATCGGCGCGGCGGCCGAGGCCGGCATGGCCGACGCGATGGCGGCGGCGCTCAGCGCGACGGCCGCGCCGGCGAGCATCCCGCCTCTGCGCCGGCTGTTCTTCGTGGTCTTCACTGGTACCTCTCGATTCTCTGAAACACGGCTATCCGATGTGCTGCTCACCCCCGATGCCGCATCACCTCCTGAGAACCGTTTCCATTGCGTTTCGCCGGTAAGTTACTCGTCGCGAACCGCATTCGTCATCGGACGCCGATGACAAATTCTGAGACGTTTCAATCGCTGCCTTACGCGGCCTTTATTGTCGAGTGACAACGCTCACACACACGTGCTGACCAGGCATGACGCAGGTATTTCGGGCATGCCTGACCCCTGCCGCCGCGCCGGACGGCCGTTATCGCTTCAGTTCTGGCATTGCCGGCGGGCAGGTCGCGGGCGCCCGGCCGCAGATCGTTCCCTGGCTGACCTTCAGATAGTTTCCGGGCCCGGAGACCGAGCCGGTGAAGAGCGGATCCAGGTTCTCTTTCGATCCGCATCCCCGGAAAGGCGGGATCTCGAAGGAACCGTCGAGGACGCCGCCCTTGACGATGTTGGTGATGTCGGCTCCGGGCGCGTCGCCGAGCTCGATGTCGGCGGGCCGGCTGGACCGGCACCGCGCGCCGACGTCCAGCGGCGTCCCGTTGACCTTCACGTCGTACAGCCGGATCGTGACCCGCATCCTGGTCTGGACGTGCTGCCGGGTCTGGCCCTTCACGTACGGCGCCGAGTTCTCCGTGCCGAGGCCGACCTGCTCCATCTCCATGGTGGCCGTCGTGGGCATGAAGCCGAACGTCAGGAAGCTCGCCTTCGAGCGCAGCGGCTCGTGGAAGCGGAAGCGGACGTCCGTCCCGGTCCCGGTCGGCAGGTTCGGGACGATGTTGTACTCGACGTTCGTCAGCGCGGGGGCCGGGTCCGCCGGGTCATTGAGGACGGTGGCGCCGCCGAGCTTGCGCACGTTCGCGAAGCCGTTCATGTAGACGCAGCCGGAGATCAGCCATCCGGGCTCCTTGAGGTCCTGGCAGCCCGGCGGGGACTGGCCGGGCGGCACCGCCGCGGTGCTCTTCGGGGGTTGCGCGGGGCCGGGGGCGGCGCCGTCCGCCGCGATCGGGACCGCCGCGAGGACACCGGCCTGCCCCTGCGCGGGCGTGCAGGCGACCGGGCTCTCCGTGGTGCCGTCGGCGGGCGCGGGTGCGGGCGCCAAGCCGAGGTCGAGTCCGCCGAGGCCGAACGTGAGGGTGCCGGTGCGCCCGGCCGTCACGGCCTCAGGCTGGCCGGACGCGGTGAGGGTCACGTCCCCGTCGCCCGGGACGTCCGCGGGGTCGACGGTGAACGCGGGCCAGGCGGCCTTGGCGACCGTCCCGTTCTGCGTGGTCTGCGCCGCGACCTGCACGGTCCCGCCGACCTTGGCGGCGTCGAGGTCGGCGAGCGCGGCGCGCGGGACGGTCAGCGTCGCCGTGACCTTCCCCGGCCGCACCTGCCCGCCCGGCGCCGCCGACGCGGGGAACGCGGCCCGGTACCGGACGTCCACGTGCTGCGGCCCGGCGGGGAACGCGCACTGGTACGCCACGGTGAGGTCGGCGTTCTGGGTGCCCGTGTCGGCGGCTCCGGCGCCGCCGAGCCCGGCGGCGAGCAGCGCGCCGGCCCCGGCCGTCGCCAGCAGGCGGCCGGCCCGGCGTGCGCGAACACTCATCTCTCGACCACCCATCGGAAATCGTCCGTGCGGCCCGGCCGGCGGTCGCATTCCGCACCGGTCACGAGCCTGGCACCGGATGGGACCATGAAAGAACGCACCGGCACAAGACGGCCCGGAAAATTGCTCACCCGGCGAGCAAGGAATACTCTTCTTCATACTCCGGTGAGCAGTGACCGACCTTCGGAAATGCTTGTCAACCGGCTGACAAGCGGGCGCTCACATACTTTATCCGAGTGATAACGCATGCTCTTCCGGGCGGACGATAATGGCTTTTCTCCCGGCCGCCGCGCGGCCCGGGACCGCCGACGTCTCATCGGAAGGACCCGAGGTGAAGCCGATGCCAGCTCGTACCGGGCCGGCGGCGCTGCTGCTCGCCGCGACGCTGCTGCTCACCGCCGGCTGCGGCGGCGGGGACGGCGATGGCGGCGGCGCCGCGTCCGCGCCGCCGCCGGTCTCCCTCGGTTCCCCCACCGCGCCGGACGGCTCGGCGTCGCCGGGCGCCAGCACCGCGCCGGCGCCCACGCAGACGCCGACCGGCACCGCGCCCGCCTCCCCGCCCGCGGCGCCCAAGCCCGGCCCCAAGGTGACCAGGCCGACGACCGCGCCGTCCAAGACCGTCACCGCGTTCGCCCGGTGCATGCGCGCGCACGGCGTCGACGTCCCCGACGACGTCAGCGCATGGACGCCCCCGCCGGGCGCCGACAAGACCAAGACCCAGACCGCCCTGCTGGCCTGCATGAAGGCGTTCCAGACAGCGGGGACGTGACGCCCGTCAGGCGGCGGTGCCGGTAGCCCGCGGGGTCGCGGAGCGGACGAAGGCGGCCACCTCGTCGATGGCCTGGTGGCCTTCGGGGACGGCGCCGGCGAAAGCGGCGAAGACGTGTACCTGGTTCTCCCAGATCTGCAGGCGGTGCGGGACGCCGGCGAGCGCGAGCCGTTCCGTCATGAGCTCCGCGTCGTAGCGGAGCGCCTCGCGGGAGCCCGCGACGATGAAGACCGGCGGCAGGCCCCGGAGGTCGCGGTCGCACGGGGACGGCAGCGGGCCGGGGTCCATCCCGGCGAGGAGGAGGCGGTTCAGCTTCTTCAGGCGGTGGACCGGCACGTAGGCGTCGCGGCGGGTGAACTCGTAGGACGCGCGGCCCTCGTGGTCGAGGTCCACCAGCGGCGACAGCGCGACGATCCCGGCCGGTCTCGGCAGGCCGTTCTCCATGGCGGTGAGGACGGTGGTGAAGGCGAGGAAGCCGCCCGCCGAGTCGCCCGCGATGACGATGTCATGCGGAGCGAACCCCTGTTCAAGGAGCCATGCGTAAGCATTGAGCGCGTCCGCCATCGAGATCGCGAGGGACGACCCGGGAAGCTGCCGGTAGGCGACGGAAAAGGCGACGCCGCCGGACCGGGCCGCGATCCTCGCCACCAGACCGCGGTGGGTGCGCAGGCCGCAGCAGAAGAAGCCGCCGCCATGCAGGTACAGGACGACGCGGCCTGGATCGGCGCCCTCGGGGCGGATCCACTCGCCGTGGAAGCCGTCCAGGTCGACGCGTTCGACGCGGGTGCCGCGGGCCGGGCGCATCAGCAGCGGGGCCGCCCAATCCAGCACGACGGCGAGGCGCAGCATGAACCGGGTCAGCGGGCTGTAGAAGAACACCGGCCGGACGAACACCTTCATGAACAACGCGAACCTGCGCGCCTTCCCGCTGGTGCCGGGACGATGCTCGATAACACGTTCCATTCGGACTCCTCAGCGCGGGGCGTACCCAACCGACCGCCCGGAAAATGGACGCAGCGCAGCGTACAGCAGGAATCTCCGCGTCCTGGAAAATGCTCACCCGGGTTCAAGAAATCGGTTCGGAATCAGCACCCTTGCAACACCTTCGAGGAAACGCTCGCCCCGCCCGCGGCGGCCTGTGTTAAGTGGTGCGCATGGGCAAGAAGAGACCGGCGTGGCAGAGCCGGCCGACCGGCTTCGGCGGCGGCGCGAGCGGCCCGGGAGCCGTGGGCGGCGCGAGCGGCCCGGGAGCCGTGGGCGGCGTGGGCGGCGCGGGCGGCGCGGGCGGCGAGCGGCGGATCACCCCGGAGACCGTCCGGAACCGGAAGTTCGCGACGACCCGCCTCACGCAGGGGTACGCGGTCGAGGAGGTCGACGCGTTCCTCGACGAGGTGACCAACGAGCTGGCGCGGCTGATCCGGGAGCGCGACGAGGCGCGGGCCGCCGCCCGGTGGCCGCCCCGCGAGGGACGGTTCCCCTGACCGGTGCTCAGGCCCGGTCGCCCCGTCCGGTGGCCTCGTTCCGCATGGCCGCGTACCGCATCGCCGCCGCGCTGCGCGGCACCGCCGGCCGCGGCTCGGCGCCCCGCGACGGCTCCGGCTCGACGACCGGGGCGGACAGCATCGGCGCCCAGCCGGGCTCGACGGCGCCCCGCTCGCGCAGCGGAGCGAACGGCGTCTGCGCGGGCGCGACGGCCTCCGGCGCCGGCTCCTCCACGGGATCCTCCCGCTCGTGCCGCGGGATCAGGAACACCGACGCCGCCGCGAGCACCAGGCCCACCGCCGACAGCAGGAACGTGCGCGGCGTCCCCGGCCACGGCTGCCCGTACACCATGATCCCGCCGAGCCACAGCGACGCCTTCGACCCGACCGCCAGCATGATGATCACCACGGACAGCCGGCAGCGCTGCAGCCCGATCTGCGCCAGGCCCGCGCCGAGCAGTCCCGCGACGACGACGATGTACGGGTGCGGCGTCCGGAGCGCCTCCGGCCAGGCCGCCAGGTCGTGCCGCAGGATCCGGGCGAGGGCCGCGCCGGAGCTCTCCGCGCACCCGACGAGCACCCCCGCCCCCAGCCCGAACGCGACGCCCGTGACGCGCTTGGCGTGCCGCCCGTCCACCGGGCTGTCGCGCACGACGAACAGCCACAGCGGGAACAGCAGCGACGGGCCGATGAGCAGGCCGACCTTCCACAGCGGCGCGTGGGGGTCCCACGGCCCGGCCGGCCCGGCGTGGACCGTGCCGCGCAGCAGCCCGCCCGCGGCGGCGAACGCCAGCAGTGCCAGGACGAGCACCGCCAGCGCGCCCAGCTCGCCGGACGTCACGCGCTCCCGGAAGTTCGTGACCGCGATGAGCAGCAGCACGACCATGACCGGCCCGTACATCGGCACCACCGCGCTGACCGGGATCCGCGCCAGCACGATGCTCTGCACGACCATCCCGCCGATCAGCAGCGCCAGCCCGGCGAGCCAGGCCGGGCTGGACGCCAGCGTCCAGGTCGTGTGCAGGAACCGGGACCCGGTGAGCCGCGGCATCCGCCGCCCCGTGACCTTGAAGACCGTGAAACCCGCGACATAGGCGACCGGTGCCACCGTGGCCAGAGCAAGCGCCCCCATGGCCGCTCCTTAGAGTGAGGCCGATATTCGGCCAGTGTGCTTGTTAACACAGGGTTCTCACAAGGGAGCCGCCCGCGAAATCGCCGCCACAGCGGAATCCACTCCGCTTTTTATAAGAAAGCGATAAAACCCCCGGGCGGGCCCGGGGGTTCCGTTCAGCGGACGACCGTGCCTGGCTCGTCGAGCCACACGCTCTGCCCGTCCGGCCGCACCGTGATCCCGTACCGGGACACGTCCGGCTCCCCGGCCGCCTCCCACCGCTCCCTGGTCTCGTGAAGGACCGTCTGCGGCAGGCGCTGGCCGTGCAGCGGCATGAACCAGGACGGCTCGGTGAACCGCCCTTCGGCGGTGCCGTCCGTCCCGACCGTGAGCACGGCCAGCGGCCCGTCCGGATGGAACGTCGCCGCCCACGGCACCACGATCAGCCCGCCCGGCTTGGTCTGCTCGACCCAGGCATACGGGACGGTATGCGCCGCTGCCGTGGCGATCACCCGGTCGAACGGCGCATGGGACGGCGCTCCGGCCTCCCCGTCCCCGCTGATCACGACCACGCCGGGAAGCCCGGCCGCCCGCAGCGCGCCCCGCGCATGCTCGGCGACCTCTGGATCGACCTCGACCGTCACGACGAAGGCCCCCAGCTCCGCGAGGCACGCGGCGTTGTATCCGGTCCCGGTGCCGATCTCCAGCACGCGCATGTCGCTCTCGACGCAGAGCGCCGCGATCATCCGCGCCATCATCGACGGCCCCGTCGATGATGACGTGGGCCACATCCCGTCCTTCACCTTCGTGGCGATCGGCTCGTCCGCCGCCACGACCCGCTCCCACTCCTCCGGCTCGTCGGCCCGCGTGAGCGTCACGAAACGGCCGTCCCGCACCACCCACACCGTTTCCGGAATGAAGAGGCGCCGATCGACGGACGGCAGCCCCGGAAAGGCGCTCACGCCTTCCCGGTCCCATTGCAGGATCCGCACGGGATCTTCTGGCTCTTGCTGTCGAGGTTGACCTCAGTAAATCCCTTGCCGCCACAGGCCCCGCAGGCCTGCGGACTTCCGTGCTTTCCCATCTATCGGCTCCTTCGCTGTTTTCCGGAATGAGGCCCGCCCGCCCGGCGATGCGGGGGGAACAGGCGGCCGCCCCTGGGGGACACGGGCGGCGCCGGCCCGCCGGACGGGCGGGGGTCTACAGGGCCAGCCGCGCCCAGACGACTTTGCCCGGGCCCCCGGCCATGTGGCGGTAGCCGCAGCCACCCGATGCGAGGAACTGAACCATCATCAGGCCCCGCCCGTCCTCGGCTTCGAAATCCGCCTCCGGGACGACCGGCGGCGCGTGCGACGGGTCCCACACCCGGAACTCGATGGCGTCGCCCAGCCGCGTCACCCACGCCTGGACCTCGTGCCCCTCGACCGCGTGCACCACGGCGTTCGTCGCCAGCTCGGACATGATCGTCCGCCCGACGTAGTCGTGCTGCGGAAGCCCCCACTCCTCGCACGCCTGCGTGACGAGCGAGCGCGTCAGATACACGCTCTCCGGATAGGCGTGCCACCGAAGCGTGAACTCACCCCGCGAACACGAATTACCCCACATGCCCGAATTGCCGTTCATCACACCCACCTTTCACGGCCGAACCCGCCCACACTTTGCCGCCGCCGATTAAGCTTGTCGCGTTTCCTTCAGGAATTCCAAGATTAAGGATCTTGAATGCCGAAGATCGACAACCTCAACCCCGACCACAACCCCTGGCACTGGATGGCTGTTGACCTGCGGATATGGCGCCTAGAGCGAAACCTTTCCCAGACCGAGCTGGGTGAGATCCTGAGAGTCGACGGCTCCACGGTTTCGAACTATGAATCGGGCACATCGAAAGTGCCACTAGAGAAGGCCGAAATTCTTGACCAGCTTTGGCGCACTCGCGGCCACTTCGCCCGACTTCGCCGCTATGCCGAGGCAGCGCATGACCCGAACTGGTTCAACGCATATACCAAGTACGAAGAACGGGCTGACGCCATCAATGTGTACTCAGCCCTCGTGATCCATGCGCTCTTTCAGACCGAGGAGTACGCCCGTGCGCTGATCGAGGGCGCGCAGATGGTCGACGACGTCGAGGGAACACTCTCGGCGCGCATGGCACGTCAAGCGGTTTGGAGCCGCTTCGAACCACCTGAGATGCGGCTCTTTGTACGGCAATCAGTGCTCGAAGACCCGGTGGGAGGCCCCGAGGTGATGCGTGCGCAGCTCGGCCACCTACTTGAGCTGAGCCATCGCAAGGGGACCGTCGTGCGAGCGCTCCCCAAAGCCAAGGCAGCACATGCCGGGGTGGACGGCTCGTTCACGATCTTGAGAATAGGGCAGGGAGAACATGCCTGGTCGGCGGCTGTGGGTGGCGGCCGACTCGTATCGGACCCGGAGCTGATCAGGGACTACAGACTACGGTATGAGCTGATAGGGGATGATTCTCTGTCTCGAGACTCCACTCGGAGTCTCCTGCGCGACTTGATGGAGGCCATGAAGTGAGCGATCCCGTTTGGCGCAAATCCAGCCGCAGCGGTTCGGGCGCTGGCGGAGGTCAGGACTGTGTTGAAATCGCCTTCCTCGCAGGTGGACGGGGGATCCGGGACAGTAAGGCTCCGGACGCCGGTCACCTCGTGATCTCCCCCGACGACTTCGCCCAGCTCATCTACAGGGTGAAGCGCGGGGACCTCAACATCTAACCCCTGCGCCTAACGCGCGCCGCCTCGCCTTCGACCTACCGTTCAAACGGACAGGCCAAAGGCGAGGCCCGTCCCGGGCGGGCCTTGTGAAGTTCCTTGAGGTGGTGGCCGGCGACGTAGGCGTCCAGTTCGGCGCGCGCGCGAGCCTGCCGCTTGGGCTCGGCCAGTTCCGGGTTGCGGCGGTGCGCTTCGGCCTTGATGTCCTGCCAGCGGCGTCCGGTGCTCATCGTCCGGCCTCCTTGTCCTCCACAGCCCGGTGCTACGCGTAGCGGCCTCGGGCCAGCGCGATGGCCTCGTCGCCGATGCCCGGGGCGTCAGGAACCAGGGAGGAGCTCGATGCGCATACTGTCGCTTTCCTTGAGCAGGTAGGTGGCGTTCACGTCGGGACGCCACCCGACCGGCAGGACGTAATACCGTCCGGCGCGGCCGATCAGGAGCCGCAGCCCCTGGTAGCGCTGCGCGTACATGTTCCCTTTCGGTAGCTGCTCGGCCGTCACCCCAGGCCCGGACAGGGCGAGGGGCTTCGTGGTGTAGACGACCACTGCGGTGCGCGTCTGGAGGTCCCTGGCGATCTCGTGCGCCTCGGCGGTCCCCTTGTCCTTCGCGTACACGCCGGCCGCCCACAGCGCGCAGGCGGCCGCCGTGATCAGCCCCACCGCGTACGCCCCCGTTCCGGCCGACTGGGTGAGCAGGAGGGCACCGGCCGCCGTCAACGCCAGCGTCAGGTAGAGGCTGTCGGTGACCCTGGCCACTGACAGGAGCACCAGCACGCCGGCCGCGAGAAGCAGCACAAGCCCGGCCCGCTGCCGCCCTAGGGGGTCGCCGACCAGGGCCGCCGCCCGGCGCAGCGGTCTCCGAACGAAGCCGGGCACCGCCCGCTCGGGTACCAGTTCCGTCAGCCGCAACTGGGGAAGTCCGGTGACGACCAGCCAGATGACGGCTCCGAACACCAACGCGGAGGAGAAGACCGTCCCGGCACTGCGCAGCACGTACTCGGTGGGACCGATCTCCAAATCGAGCGGATTGACGCGAAAGTATCCGTAAACAGCGTTGGTGTAGCACCAGCCCATGTAGAACAGCGCCCCCACGGCGAGCGAGATGTTGGCCGTGATCACCCCGACGACCCGCTCGGCCCCGACCCTGGCTTCACCCGCCATGGAGCCCCCTTGATCCCTAAGGCTTTCGCCTAGTGCAAGCAAAGCCCGCTGGGTATTCTAGACATACGGGGACTTGAAAATGGGGGCGTTCATGCCGCAGAGCACCCGTGCGATCGGGTTCGTCATGGTCGCCATTCTGGTAGCCTCCTGCGGCTCCACCGGCAAGGACGAACCGACGAGCCGGGGCCCGGACGCGGGGAGAGCCTCCTCCGCCGGTCCGGCCAGTCAGGCAGGCTCCTGCGGGCCGGCCATCGGTGGCGACGAGGTGCCGCCGGCCTGTGCGAGTCCCCGGCCATCGTCCGGGACGGCACCGCCCAGAGTGATAGCCGGTCCGATCACCGTCCAGCCCGGCATTGGTGAGTATTGGATCAACGTGGCGGTGACGGGAACGGGCGGGATTCTCCTCGAGGGCGGCACGAATACGACGGCCGATATTCCCAGTTCCGGAACCTGCTACAACTCCTGCCGCTATCTGGTGAACGGCGCGACCCCGGTGACCTTGACCCCTACCGACGGCCATACCGTCTACGATCCCTCCACCCAGCAGAGCCTCTGGACAGGCCCGTGTGCGGGACGAGACGGCCGGACGACCTGCGAGTTCGAGATCGCGATAGGCGTGAACACCGACATGAGCTTCTCCCTGCGTGCCGCCACCCGCGATCCTGAGCCGGTCGGCCCGACGACCCCCCGCCCTACGGAGTCGCCAACCGAAGAGACGCCCAGCCCAGAGTCCACCTGATGACGAGTCTCGCGGTCGCGGTTCTTATTGGGGTCGTCCGCGTTTCGCCGGGTTCAGGGCATCAGGTCGGGGCGTGACGGGACGCCCAGGCCCACGTGGGGCGTCCACATTCGGAGCGCCAGCACGTACAGGCCGAGGATGAGGACCGGTGCCAGCCACCGGGAGAGCCGTGTCCGGTTGGCCGGCATGGTCAGGAGCACCAGCGCGGGCGTCGCCGATGCGGCAAAGACCGCCGAGGAACCATGCGCACGTGCCCACAACGTATACCGTCGCTCGGGGCCTCGGGCGAGTCGCCGGTGATCAGGTCACGGGTGCCGGTTGCGCGAACCGGCGCTCGAGCACCTTGGCCGCGCCGTCGCGCCAGAGAGCCGCAACGGACGCCGAGGTGGGATCGGGGAAGATGTCCTCTTCTCCGGCGTCGATCGCGTCGAAGACGGCGTGCGCGACCGATTCCGGGGACGCCTTCGGTACGTCGGCGCCCCGGGTCATGTCGGTGTCGACCGGGCCCGGCAGGACGGCATGCACCCGTACGCCCAGCCCGGCCACCTGCGCGCGAAGCGACTGGGTCATGGAGAACGCGGCCGCCTTCGAGACGGAGTACGCCGGGATGACGAACGGCAGAGGGGCGAGGGAGTTCACCGAGAGGATGTTCACGACGGCCCCGCCGGACCGGATCACCGCCGGCAGGAAGGCCCGGGTCACGGCGCTGGTGCCGAAGAGGTTGACGGCCAGATGGCGTTCGAGCACGGCGGGGTCGGTCAGGTCGTCGGGCAGCGCGATGCCGGCATTGTTGATCAGCATGTCCAGCGACCCGATCCGGTCGGCGGCCGCCTGGATCTGCGCCGTGCTGGTGACGTCCAGGTCCAGCGGCGTCACCCGGTCGTCCGGGTGGGCGAGCGGCCGGCGGGTCCCGGCGTACACCCGGGCGGCGCCCCTCGCCAGGGCCTCGTCCGCCAGCGCCCGGCCGATGCCGCGGTTGGCCCCGGTCACCAGGACCGTCCTGTCCTTCAGGGTCATGCCCGGTGCTCCTGTCGTTCCGGTGTGATCGGGTCGTCGTCAGGGGACGAGGGGCGGCTTGCCGACGGTGGCGGGGATGCTCACGGCGGCCGTCCCCCTTGTTTGTTTATCGACCGACAAACAAACCCTGGCACGACCGTCCCGGCGGGGTCAAGGTAAAGTTGGTCGAACGACAAACAATTACGGAGGGGCAGCGCGATGGCGACTCGCGGCAGGCCGCGCACCTTCGACCCGGACACCGCCCTCCGCCAGGCCCTGGACGTGTTCTGGGAACGGGGCTACGAGGGCACCTCGCTGAGCGACCTCGCCCGGGCCATGGGCATCGCCTCGGCCAGCATCTACGCCTGCTTCGGCAGCAAGGAGCAGCTGTTCCGCAAGGTCATGGCGCTCTACGGCGCGACGTCCGGCGAGCGGCCGAGGCGCCCGCTGCGCGAGGAGCCGACCGCGCGCGCCGCCGTCCACGCCATGCTGCGCGCCACCGCCGACGAGATCACCCGCTCCGACGCCCCGCACTACTGCATGCTCGTCCTCGCCGCGCCGACCGGCGCCGTGGAGAACCACGCCGTCCGGGAATTCCTGGCCGACCTGCGGCACGGCATGCGCGCCGAGATCAGGGACCGGCTCGCGCGGGGTGTCGCCGACGGCGACCTCGCCGCGCCGCCCGCCGGCCTCGACGCCATGGCCCGCTACTACGCCACCGTGGTGCAGGGCCTCTCCATCCAGGCCCGCGACGGCGCCACCCGCGCCGAACTGGAAGCGGTCATCACCTGCGCGATGGCCGCCTGGGACACCCTCACGTCCGCTCCGTGACGATCGTCCACGGGCGCATGAGGTCGTCGTCCTCGTGTTCGAGGATGTGGCAATGCTGGATGTACGTCGCCGGAAACTCGGTGCCGCTGCCCGGAATCGACGCGATGCGGCCGGTCGGCGGGGCGAACTCGGCGATGACGATGCGGGTCACCGATTCCGGATAGACCTTGACGGTGTCCTTCCAGGAATGCGCCTCGTCCGGGTCCGGGGGAATCGGCGGGCCGGTGACGTAGTGCTCCAGCACCGGCCTGTCCGCCGGGACGCGGCCGCCGTCGAGCCATTTCCGGAAGGCGTCCCGGTAGGCGGTCGCGTCGATCGGCTGCCTGTTCAGCACCTGGAAGTTCACGAGGTGGACGTGCATTGGGTGCGCCTCGTGGTTCGGGTTGACGTACTCCCAGATCTCGGACGAGCCCGCCGCGACGAAGTCCTCGGACGGCGCCATGAACGGCACGCCGTTGAACGTCATGCCGTGGAAGGCCGCCTTCTGGTGGACGACCCATTGCCGCCGCCGCGTACCGGGCCTCGGCCGGATCGGTTCGACGGGGCGGAGCGCCAGTTCCTCGGGCGGCGTCGTCGGATCGCCGCCCTCCGGCATCGGCTCGGTGACCCGGAACTGCATGACCTCCGAGATCTCCGGCCCGCCGCCGCCCGGGTAATGGACCGGCGCGTTGTAGTTCCGCAGGGTGACGGTCGTGCCCGGCGGGACCCGGCCGAAGTCGATGACCAGGTCGTACCGTTCCGCCGGTGAGATCAGGAAGTTCAGCATCCGCAGCGGAGCGCGGAACCCGCCGTCGGTGCCGATCAGCCAGAACGGCAGGAACACCTCCGGGGCCGCGTCCCCGTCGGCGTGGAAACGCAGCCGCCAGAAACGTTCGTTCGAGCCGTTGAGAATGCGCAGCCGGTAACGGCGCGGCTGGACGGCCAGGAAGGGATATGCCTTCCCGTTGACGACGGGGGTGTCCGCGCCTTCCGCATGGGCGAGGGTATAGGCGAGCGAGCCGTCCTCGTTGAACGTCCGGTCCTGCAAGATGAGGGGGATCTCGAATTCGCCGCGCGGCAGGCCGAGCCGTTCGTCGGCGGGGTCGTCGACGAGCCAGAGCCCGGCGAGGCCCGCGTAGACGTTGAGGCTCGTGATCCCCATGGCGTGGTCGTGGTACCAGAGCATCGCCGAGCGCTCGCGGTTGGTGTAGACGCAAATCGCCTCGTTGGGCGCGGTCTTTCCCGGATCCAGGGTGGTGTAGAACGGGCCGCGCACGCCCTCGGGACTGAACCATTGCATCGGTGCGCCGTCGGACTGCGGCGGGGTGAACCCGCCGTGCTGATGAACGACGTTCCACACGTTGACGTCCGGCGGAAGGGACGGCATGCCGTGATAGCGCGGCGGAGCGAGCCGGGGATCGCCTTCGCGGATCCGGTCGATCACGAACTGGAACATGTGGCGGTCGGCCGGCAACTCGGTGCGGTATTTCACGACCGCCGGACGCCCTTTGGTCGCGTTGACGGTCGGCCCGAGGTACCCCATACCGAGCGGCCTGTCAGGGTCGTGCGGATTCCCGGCCCAGTAACCCCATACGGGTGCCGGATCGAGATCCCGGTGGAAACACCATTCGCTCTCCCGCATCGTGATCTCGTAGTAGTCGGCGCCCGGATAGACGGACGGATCAGGAACGGCCGAGACCGGCCGGGGCAGCGGGTCGACGAACTTCTCCAAGGGCGGAGTCACCGGCACATCGGCACTTCCGCGCCCATGCCCCCGACCGTGCCCGGGATCGTGAACCGGCGACGCGTCCGCCGGCAAGGGCTGGAAAGCCCGGCGGAGCAGCAGGCCCGAGCCGCCGACGGCACCGGCCACGAGGAAGCCCCTGCGCCCGACGACCTTCCCCATCCGTCCGTCCCCCCTGGCCGCCGCGCCGCAGGGTGGAGTCTCGCCGGGAAGATCGATCTCAAACGCCGGTGGCGAGCCTCTCGATCGTCCTCAGCTCCTCGTCGATCTTGGCCAGGGCGGCGTCGCGGTCCGGCGGCCCGCCCCCGCCGGGCCCGCCCCCGCCGGGCGCGGCGTCACGGACGCGCCGGTGCTCGAGATGCGCCAGCAGCGTCGCCCCGTCCAGCGGCCGGGCGGCGAAGGCGACGACGACCGCGGCCGACTGCATCAGGCACCAGCCCGGCCGGAGCCTCGCGTCCATCGGGTCCTCGCGGCCCGAGCCGTCCTCCACCAGCAGGCGCAGGAACTCGCCACGCTCCTCGACGATCCGCAGGCGGGCGACGGCGGGCTCGTAGCGGGGGACGGTGTTCTCCAGGTCCGCGATGACCCGCCACACCGCGTCGAAGGGCGCGGCGATGCGGCGCTGCCGTACGGCCGCGCCGGGCAGGCCGGCCTCCAGGACGGCGAGGCGGTCGATCGGGTCCATGCCGGGCAGCGCCACCGGATCGTTCACGAGTCCCACACCTCCCGGAACGCGGCCCTGGCCCGATGCAGCCGCGATTTCACCGTGCCCATCGGGATGTCCAGCGCCGCCGCGATCTCCTGCTCGGTGAGCCCCTCCCGGGTGCGCAGGACGAGCACCGCGCGCTGCGCCACCGGCAGGCGCGCGAGGGCGTCGTCGATGTCCACCAGCCCTTCGGGCGAGGGGGCGGAGCGGTCCACGGCCGCCGCCTCCGCCGCGACCTCCCGGTCGCTCCGGTGCGCGAGCCGGACCGCCGTCCGGACGGTCACCGCCCGCGCCCACGTCATGATCGCCTCGGGGGCGCGCAGCGACGGCAGCCCACGGAAGATCGCCAGCAGCGCCTCCTGCGCCGCGTCGTCCGCCGCGCCCGGGGCGATCCGCGCGCAGAGCCGGCGGACGTACGGGGCCAGCTCGTCGATGAGCCGGTCCAGCGCGAGCGCGTCGCCCTGCTGAGCGGCCGCGACGGTCTCCGGGTCCACGTCCCGAAGATTAACCGGAACCTTCCGGGCGTCCCCCGCCACCTTCCCTACAGGAGGAACCGCACAGAACCCCACAGAAAGGCCTGACCTGTGACACCAGACCTGACGATCGTCGGCGCGGGGCTCACCGGGCTCACCGCCGCCATCGAGGCCGCCGAGCAGGGCCGGCGGGTGGCCGTCGTCGAAGCGCACTCCCGTCCGGGCGGGCGGGCGCGCACGCTCGACGGCCCGTACCGCGCCAACACCGGACCCCACGCGTTCTACGTGGACGGGGCGTGGTGGGCCTGGCTGGAACGCCGCGGCCTCACCCCGCCCGTCGTGGCAGCGCCGCGCCGTCCCCGCCTCGTCCGGACCGGCGGGCGGCTCACCGCGTGGCCGGACGAGCTCGGCGCGGCCATCGCCGCGCTGCCCGCCGAGGCACCGGACGCCGAACGGTTCCGGGCCTGGCTGCTCCGGCACGTCGACGCGGCGACGGCCGAGGCGATCATCGGCGTGTGCTTCGTCTTCACCTTCGACCACGACCCCGGACGGCTGGCGGCCGGGTTCGTCCACCAGCGGCTGCGCCGCGCGCTCGCGGGCGGCGTCCGGTACGTGACCGGCGGCTGGTCCACCCTCGTCGACCTGCTCGCCGCCCGCGCCGCCGCCCTCGGCGTGCGGACGAGCACCGGAACGCGGCTGCCCGCCCCACCCGGCGGCCCGGCGATCATCGCCACCGGCCTCGCCACGGCGCGCCGGCTGACCGGCGACCCGTCGCTCGCCTGGACCGGCGCGCGCGCCGCGACGTTCGACCTGGGCCTGCGCGCCGGCGCGCCCGACCCCGGCTGGTTCCGGCTGACGGACCTCGACGACCGGATCTACGTCGCCCGCTACAGCCTCGCCGACCCCACGCTCGCGCCGGACGGGCACGAGCTCGTCCAGATCGCCGCCGCCTGCGCCCCCGGCGAGCGCAAGCGCGACGCCGAACAGCGCGTACACCGCCTCCTCGACGAGGCGTGGCCCGGCTGGCGCGCGGCGGTGGAGTGGCGGCGCGGCGCCGTGCGCACCGACTGCAGCGGGGCCCTTGACCTGCCCGGGACGACTTGGCGCGACCGCCCCGCCGTCGGCCGCGGCGACACCCTCGCCGTCGCGACGGACCAGTCCGCCGCCCCCGGGCTGCTCGCCGAGGTCGGCGTCGCCGCCGCGCACCTGGCCCTCCAGCACATCGACGGCACCTCCCGCGAGCCCGGATCCGCCCGCGAACCTGCCCAGCCCCGGTGACCTGCGCCCAGCCAACCGTCACGGAACCGGCGGCGCCCCACCGCGCCGCCGGTTCCGTCCTACCGCACCGCCGGTGGCGTGCCGCCCTGGCGGCGCACCATCTCGCCGATCCATACCGGCGCGTACGGCGACGTGCAGCCGGGCGACGTCGGGTAGTCCTTGAGCACCTCCAGGCGCTCGCCGATGCCGATCGCGCGGGCGCGGTGCTCGGCGTGCTCGATGCCGATCTGCGCGAGGCAGGTGTTCATCGCCCACTGCAGCCGGTCCGGGGCGTCCTTCATCCCCGCCTCGATGACGTCGAGCAGCCCCGCGAGGTCGAGGCCCTCCGGCTTCTTCACCACGCGCTCGGCGGTCAGCGCCCAGCCGGCCGCCGCGACCACCGGATCCGGGTCGCCGGACCACGCCACGCGCAGCTCCTCGGCGTGCGGGCTCTTCTTCACCGCGTAGTTAACGAGCCAGTCCTGGACCTTCGGCGTGCGCGCCTCGCGCATCATCGCGTCCAGCTCGGCGCGCTCGAACGCCTTCGGGCGGCAGATCAGGAGCGCCAGCAGCCGCGCCGCGCCGTCGCCGGTCGCCCAGAGCCCGCGCGCGAGGTCCTGCTGCGTCTTCAGCCGCTTCGCGAGCGCGCGCAGCTTCCCGAGGTTCACCCCGTGGTCGTCGCCGTGCCGCTCGTTCACGGCACGCGCCTTCGGGTCCTCCAGCGCGGCCAGCTCGGCCATCACCTCGTCCACCGTCGTCCCGGCCACCTCGACCTCCCATGTCGCCCGGTGCCCGAGGATAGGGCGTGCTCCGAGGTCAGGGGTGGTGGACGGTGCGCCGGACGCGGCGGTCGCCGGTGAGCGGGCGGCCGTCCAGGTTGCAGCTCCACGACAGCAGCGGCGTGATCTTCATGTACGGGCGGGGCCCCGACGCGGTCGCGCGCTCGACGAGCTCGGCCTCGCCGTAGACGCGCAGGTACCGGGGCGACCACGGGTCCGTGCAGGGCACGTCGTCGACGACGATCGCGATCTTGGCGTTCCCGGACCGCACGTTGCGGAACTTGCGGGTCCGCGCCGGGTCGCCGCCGCCGACGAACAGGTGCGTCCCGTCGAAGTCGAACCCGACCGGGGACACGTCCGGCTGCCCGTCCGGCCCGACGGTGGCGATCCGCGCCAGCCGCTGCGACCGCAGGTAGGCGACCTCTTCCTCGCTGAACGACACCGCTGCTCCCCCTCGTCCAGGCCACGTCCTTGATCAGCAATTGTGGGGCATGATCCCCGTGCCTCCGCACGCGGCGCCGAGGACGGACGCGGGCTACTTGAGCTTCGCGGTGAGGGCGCCTTCGGTGCCGAAGAGCTCCTCGCGCCAGCGTTCGAGCAGCTCGGTGTTGTCGAGGTCGTCCGGGTGGAAGCCCGGCTTGTTGTAGGCGCGCAGGCGGCGGACGACCTCGGGCGCCAGGAACGGCGAGTGGCGCAGCCCGGCGATGCTGCGCAGCAGCCGTCCCGGCCGGTAGGCGGCGCGGTCGGTCGCGAGGGAGACGAGCGTGCCGGTGATGACCAGCAGCAGGAACCCCGCGCTGATCCACCGCATCGTCCGGATCCGGGTGCGCTCGCTGCCGCCGACGTGCCGGAAGACGTCGAACGCGACGGCCTTGTGCTCGGACTCCTCCAGCGCGTGCCACAGCAGCACCGACCGGACCTCGGTGTCGCCGAGCAGCGCCTGCGCGCGCGGGCTGGTGAGCAGCACCTCGGCGAGGGTGGCCGTGTAGTGCTCCAGCCCGGCGGTGAACCCGAGCCGGACGATCGGCGGCAGGAACCGGTCGGCGAGGCCGAGGTCGCGC
Organism: Actinomadura montaniterrae; assembly: GCF_008923365.1. Taxonomy (GTDB): domain Bacteria; phylum Actinomycetota; class Actinomycetes; order Streptosporangiales; family Streptosporangiaceae; genus Spirillospora; species Spirillospora montaniterrae. The sequence goes on along the minus strand of NZ_WBMR01000128.1, from coordinate 4,992 downwards.
CGCACGACGGCGGAGAAATGGCGGGTCGGGTACCCCATCTCGTGCAGCGCCCGGTTGAGGCGGTCGTGCTCGCGGCCGTGGACGACCTCCTGCCCGATGAACCCGCGGACCTGCTCGGCGAGGTCCGGGTCGGTGATCCGGTCGCGGTAGTGCCGGACGGACCGGACGAAGAAGTCCTCGCCCGGCGGGAACGTCGCCGACAGCAGGGCGACGACATGGCTCATGACCAGGTCGCCGTCCACGTAGTGGCGGCGCATCGAGCCCTTCGGGTGGTCGAAGGCGACCCTGCGGGTGCGGATGGTGCGCTCTGTCATGCGGGCCTCGTCTCGGACGCGGGGGACGCGGAGGACGCGGGGTCTCCGAGCGCCGTCGTCTCGGGGACCGTGTAGGCGTAGTCGTCCAGCGGGAACGTGCGGGCGGCCCGCGCGGCCTGCGCGGCGCTCGTCGGCCGCAGGTAGGGCGTGTCGCCGTGGTGGTCGAAGTAGTAGCTGTTCGCGGTGGCGCAGCCGTTGGTCGCCCACAGCGAGCCGGCGAGCCGGTCGCGCATGCGGTTCGTCCAGCGCTCGGTCGGCTCGGGCCGCACCTCGACCGCGGTGGCGCCGCGGCGGCGGGCCTCCTGGATCACGCGCACGACGTGCGCGGACGTCGTCTCGACGAGCTGGTGCCAGGTGCCGCCGACCCAGCCGTACGGCCCGAACATCATGAAGTGGTTCGGCAGCCCGGGGATGCTGATCCCCTCGTAGGACGCGAGCCGGTGCTCGGTGTAGAACGTCGCGAGGTCGAAGCCGTCGCGGCCGCGCACCGGCGTCCGGCGGAACACCTCCGGGTCGCTGGCCAGGCGGAACCCGGTCGCGAGGACGATCGCGTCGACCTCCCGCTCGTGCCCGCCGGCGGTGCGGACGCCGGCGGGGGTGACGCGGTCGATGGCGTCGGTGATGAGCGAGACGCCGGGGCGGTTGAACGTCCTGAGGTAGGTGTTGGAGACGGACGGGCGCTTGCAGCCGAGGCCGTAGCGGGGGGTGAGCCTCCGGCGGGTCTCGGGGTCCCTGACCTGCGTCCGGTACCAGACGGACCGGGCGAGCCGGGCGCCGCCGTGCGCGATCCACGGCGCCCTGCCGTGCCCGACGACCAGGTCGATCAGCACCATCTCGACGCCTCGCGTCGCGATCCGCCGCACCGCCTCCTGGACGCGCGGCGCCCGCCGGAACAGCCGCCGCAGCGGGCGCGGGATCGGCGCGTCCAGCTTGGGCCCGACCCAGATCGGGGTGCGCTGGTAGACGTCCAGCCGGGCGGCGCGCCGCGCGATCTCCGGGACGATCTGGACGGCGCTGGCGCCCGTCCCGATGACCGCGACCCGCTTTCCGGTCAAGTCGCATCCGGGGTCCCAGGCGGACGAGCGCAGCACCGTGCCGGTGAAGTCGTCGATGCCGGGGATGTCGGCGGGCTTGGGGTCGACGAACGCGCCGATCGCGCTGACGACGAACCGCGCGGTCAGCTCGCCGGCGGGCGTCCGGAGCCGCCAGAACCGGCCGCCCTCGTCCCAGATCCGCTCGGTGACCTCGGTGTCCAGCCGGACGTGGCGGCGCACGCCGTAGCGGTCGGCGAGCCCGTCGAGGTACTCCTTCACCTCGGCGCCGGGCGCGAACACCCGGCTCCAGCGCGGGTTGAGGGCGAAGCTGAACTGGTAGGCCTGCGCGGGCACGTCCACGCCGACGCCGGGATAGACGTTGTCGCGCCACGTCCCGCCGATGTCGCCGGCCCGTTCGAGCACGACGAAGTCGCCGATGCCCGCGCGCTGGAGCGCGATCGCCATCCCGATGCCGCTCAGCCCGGCCCCGATGATCGCGACCTCGGTGTCCGGCACGGCGAACCTCCCGTTATTGGAAACATTGTCGAATATAGCTCGCGGCGGCGCCCGGCGGGAGGTGTCGGTAGGTACACCTCCGAGAGGGTGTCCAGGGCCAATGCGGGCCGGTCCCGGGGCCGGAAGCCTGGGTGACGTCAGCTTCCGAGCCGCTGAGGAGAACCCGATGGCCCGCATGATGGTCCGCGTCCTGTCCACCGCGCTGGCCGGCGCCGCGCTCACCGCCGCCGCCGTCCCCGCCGCGAACGCCGCCGCCAACGCCGCGGGCCCTCGGGGCAGCGGCAAGGGGCTGGACGCGAAGGTGCAGGAGCGCGCGGACAAGCTCGTCGCGGACGGGGTGCCCGGCGTGATCGTCCTGACGCGGCGCGGCGGACGGGTCGCGCACGTCACCGCGGGCGTCGCGGACAAGGCGACCGGCGCGCCGATGGACGCCCGGCTGCTGTTCCGCGTCGCCAGCGTCACCAAGACGTTCACCTCGACGGTCGTGCTGCAGCTCGCCGCCGAGCACCGGCTGTCCCTGGACGACACCGTGGAGAAGTGGCTGCCCGGCCTGGTCCGCGCGAACGGCAACGACGGGTCGAGGATCACCGTCCGGCAGCTGCTCGCGCAGACCAGCGGCCTCAACGACTACACGCCCGACCCGCGGGTGATGTCCGACCCGTCCCGGACCTGGGAGCCCGCCGAGCTGATCGCGATCGCGACGGAGAAGCCGCCGCTGTACGCGCCGGGGACGAGCTGGAACTACTCCAACACCAACTACATCCTCGCCGGGCTGATCATCGAGAAGGCGACCGGGCACCCCGTCGGCACGGAGTTCCAGCGGCGCATCTTCACGCCGCTGCACCTGCGCCACACCTACTACCCGACGACGGACCCCGGGTTCCCCGGCCCGTACGTCCACGGCTACTACGCCGACTACGGCGACGTCAGCACGCAGATCAGCCCGTCGAGCGCCCGGACGTCCGGCGGCATCGTCAGCACGGTCGACGACGTGGCGCGCTTCCACCGCGCCCTGTTCACCGGACGGCTGCTCCCGGCGAAGCAGATGCGCGAGATGCGGACCGTCCAGCCCGTCAACGACGACGGCGTGGTGGAGGACTACGGCCTCGGCGCCGCCCGCATCACGTTCTCCTGCGGATACGGGTGGGGCCACGACGGCGGCTTCCCCGGCTACCGGACGTGGACGTACACGAGCGCCGACGGCCGCCGCCAGGCGATCATCACCTACAACGAGTCGAAGTTCGAGTACGACAAGACGTTCCGCGCCGACCTCGCCAAGGCCGCCGAGACGGCCTTCTGCGGCTGACCGCCCCGCGCGCTCCGCGGCGGCCGCCTCGTCCGGACGGACGGGGCGGCCGCCGAATCTGAATCTTCTTCTAACAACCGGCGATAAATAATCGAGGAATCGCCTGATATTCGGCACTTTCCCGACGGCCAGCAGGTCAGGCGCCTACAGCACGGTCCGCGCGTTCGGTTATAAGCAGATGAGCAGCGGCCACCGTGATTTGTTCTTTTGCTCTACAGAACGCCCCCGGTGCTCCTGCGTACCGTCGAAACGTCCTGGACCGCAGGCGGCCGGCGCGCGGGGGTCCCCGCTCGGCGCGTCCCACCCCCGCCCGCGGTCTCGAACTACCGCCGCCCGCGCCTGCCGGGTCGGGAGGGGCGACCCCACCCCGACCCCCCGCTCCCCGGCCCGCGCGGAACGCGGTGACGGAGGTGTCCGATGACCAGAACCCTCGACCCTGGAGGTCTCGCCGAGCGCTCGTCCGCGCTCCCGCCGCGGCTCGCCCGCATCATGCGCCCCGAACTGCCCAGCCTCGCCGAGGAGATCGTCGCCGAGATCCGGCGCGCCATCCCCGAGTACGCCCGCCCCATCGACGGGCCGTACGGGCACGTGCTGCGGATCAGCGTCGAGCACAGCCTCTCCGCGTTCGTCGACCGGGTCGCCGCACCGCCCGGCGCACTGCCCGGCGCACTGCCCGGCGCACTGCCCGGCACGCCGCCCGGCGCGCCCGCCGTCAACGACGGCTCCGCCGGTACCGCCCGCATGCTCGGCCAGTACGAGGCGCACGAGGGCCGCAGCATGGACAGCCTGCAGGCCGCCTACCGGATCGGCGGCCAGGTCGCGTGGCGGCGCGTCATGAAGGTCGCGCCCCGCCACGACATCTCCTCCGCCGTCATGTCCCGCCTCGCCGACGCGCTGTTCGTCTACCTCGACGAGCTCGCCGCGCTGTCGCTGGAGGGCTACCTGGAGGCCAAGGCCCGCCCCATCCCTGCGATGGACGACCGGCGCCGCCGCCTCCTGCACCGCCTCGTCGAGGACCCGGGCGGCGACGTCGCCGAGGCGGCCGAGACCGCCGGCTGGACCGTTCCGGCCGAGGTCACCCTCGTCGCCGTCGAACCCGAGGCCCGCTGCGTGTGGACCGCGCTGGACGAGGACGTCCTCGCGGACCTCGAATGCGCCGCCCCGCACCTGCTGATGCCCGGCCCGTTCACCGCAGCGCGCCGCGCGATGCTGGCCGCGGCCGTCCCGGGCCGCCGCGTCGCGGTCGGCCTCACCGTGCCGCCCGCGCAGGCCGCCGACTCGCTGCGGTGGGCGCGGCAGGCCCTGTCCCTCGCCCTCGACGGCGTCTTCGACGACGAGCCCGTCGTCCTGTGCGAGGAGAACCTCGTCACCCTCTGGCTGCTGTCGGACCCGGCGCTGGTCGAGCAGCTGACCCGCCGCCGCCTCGGCATCCTCGACGGCATGACCCCCGGCCAGCAGGACCGGCTCACCGAGACCCTGCGGACCTGGCTGGTCACCCGCGGCACCGCCGCCGAGATCGCCGAGCTGCTGCACATCCACCCGCAGACCGTCCGGTACCGGATGCGCAAGATCGAGCAGACCTTCGGCGAGGAGCTGGAGGACCCGGAGGCCCGGTTCGGCATCGAGGTCGCGCTGCGCGCCGCGTTCCTGCGCTCGCGGCGCCCGTCCCCCGGGCCGCGCCGCCCCAGCCCCGTCTCCCATCCCGCCCCGCGGCTCCGCCGCCTCAAGTAGGGCCGCCGGCCCGGTCCGGTCCGGTTCGCGCGCCGGGCCGGCGTCCGCGGACGGTATGTGGCGATGTCGTGCGGATGCGTTCCGCCGCGAG
>NZ_WBMR01000127.1 GCF_008923365.1 Actinomadura montaniterrae | reverse complement strand
CGCTCGACTTGCATGTGTTAAGCACGCCGCCAGCGTTCGTCCTGAGCCAGGATCAAACTCTCCATCAAGGTCCAAACGACCACCCCAGGGGGCGAACCCCGAAGCAGCCAAACCTCAGAAGAAAATCCCAGCAACGCGATCCAAAGATCGCTTTGCCTCAAAGAAATCCCCACCACCCCCGAAAACAGGGATGGCCACGGGGCGACCCGGCCAACTGGCCGAGTCGATAAAGGCACTGGCTTTTAACACGCTGTTGAGTTCTCAAGAAACGGACACCCACCGCGCCGGACCCGCTCCCGCGAGCCCCGCTCCGGGGCAACCCTTTAAGCCTACCCGATCCGCCCGCTTTGTCAAACTCTGGGCGGTTCGGCCTCCAACGTCCCATTTAGGCGCGGACGAGTCCGTCCCAGCTGATCTGTTGTAGGTTCCCCCGGGGCCGGCCGCCTTGTCGGCGTCCCGCTCCCCCGTGGGGCGTGTAGAACGCTAGGTCCCCGCGAGGGGGTCGTCAAATCGACCGCCCGGGACACGTTTAAGCAGGTCAGAGGGCGTTTTGTGGCCCCAGACAGGCCGAGTTGAGGCCCCTCGTGACCGCACTGTGACGTGTGTCTACCGATGTTTTCCCTGGACATGGCGTACGCCCGCCCGGAGAGGTCCGGACGGGCGTACGTCGCGCGCGGTTCAGGACGCGGTCACCTCCACGCCGCCGATGTTCCGCTTGCCCCGCCGCAGGACGAGGAAGCGGCCGTGCAGCAGGTCACCGGACGCCGGCACGGCGTCCTCCGCCTCGACCTTGGCGTTGTTCAGGTACACGCCGCCCTGGGTGATCGTCCGCCGGGCCTCCGACTTGCTCTTGCACAGCCCTGAGGCCGCCAGGAGGTCCACGACGGGCGGAAGATCGCCAGGCGGGATCTCGGTACGGGGCACCTCCGCCAGTGCCGACCTGAGGGTCCGCTCGTCCAGCTCATCGAGAGCCCCTTGGCCGAACAGGGCCTTGGAGGCGGCGATCACCGCGGCCGTCTCGTCCGCGCCGTGGACGAGCGTGGTCATCTCCTCGGCGAGGGCGCGCTGCGGCACGCGGGCGGCGGGCCGGTCGGCGCCCTGCTTGACCAGGTCCTCGATCTCCTCGCGGGAGCGGAAGCTGAAGACCTTGAGGAACTTCTCGACGTCGCGGTCGTCGGCGTTGATCCAGAACTGGTAGAACGCGTACGGCGAGGTCAGGTCGGGGTCGAGCCAGTACGTCTCGCCGCCGGCGGTCTTGCCGAACTTCGTCCCGTCGGCCTTGGTCAGCAGCGGCGTCGTGAGCGCGTGCGCACTGCCGCCCTCGACGCGGCGGATGAGGTCGACACCGGCGGTGAGGTTGCCCCACTGGTCGCTGCCGCCCGTCTGCAGCACGCACCCGTGCCGCCGGTACAGCTCCAGGAAGTCCATGGACTGCAGGAGCACGTAGCTGAACTCGGTGTAGCTCATCCCGGTGGTGTCGAGGCGCGCCTTGACGGTCTCGCGGGCGAGCATCCGGTTGACCGGGAAGTGCTTGCCGATGTCGCGCAGGAACTCGATGGCCGACATGGGGCCGGTCCAGTCGAGGTTGCTGACCATGGTGGCGCCGGTGGGGCCGTCGTCGAAGTCCAGGAACCGCGACACCTGGCCGCGGATCCGCTCGACCCACCCCGCGACGGTCTCCTCGGAGTTCAGGACGCGTTCGGCGCTCTTGCCGCTCGGGTCGCCGATGAGGCCGGTGGCGCCGCCGACGAGCCCGAGCGGGCGGTGCCCCGCCTTCTGGAAGCGCCGCAGCACGAGGATCTGGATGAGGTTGCCGAGGTGCAGCGAGGGCGCCGTCGGGTCGAAACCGCAATACAGCGTGACCGGCCCCGCGGCGAGCTGCGCCCGCATCTCGTCCAGATCGGTGGACTGCGCGATCAGGTCGCGCCACGCGAGGTCATCCAGGATGTCGGTCACGTTCTCCCTCGTCTCAGCCTTGCCGTCCGGCTCTTTCACCAGACTGCCCGATGGGCGGAAGCCCACGCCAACGATATTCGGAGGTCAGGCCCGCCCGGCGGCCTTCCGCCGGACGCGCGGGACGTGCGCCCGGTACGGCGACACCGTCGGGTCGCCGTCGACGTAGAACCGCCACGGCACCTCCTTGGCGCCGTTGACGCCGGTCCGCGGTCCGCTGCGGATCAGCGCGGGGTCGGCGGGCTCGCCGTGCAGGACCGTCATCTCGCCGCCGGGGGTACACACGTCCAGCCCGTTCTGGTCCCGGACGACGCCGAGGGCCTGGCACAGCCGGGCGGGGCCGCGGGCCAGGTCCCGGACGGTGGACTTCGGGCGGCGGGCCCGGGCGAGGTCCTCCCCCGCGATGATCTCGCCGGCGCGCAGCAGCACCGCCGACGACGTCCCCTCGGGTCCGCAGACCAGGTTCATGCAGAAGTGCATGCCGTAGGTGAAGTACACGTAGACGTGCCCGGGCGGGCCGAACATGACCGCGTTGCGCGGCGTCTCGCCGCGGTACGCGTGGGACGCGGGGTCGAGCGGGCCCGCGTACGCCTCGACCTCGGTGAGCCGCGCGGCGACCTCGCCCTCGGGCGTGCGATGCGTGATCACGTGCCCGAGCAGCGAGGGCGCCACCTCGTCCACCGGCCGGTCGAAGAAGTCCCGTGGCAGCAACGTGCCGTCCATCGCCTCACCGTGGTCTAGGGGGGTGGTCCGCCGGTCGACCAGCCTAGAGGGCGGCGCCGACCGCCCCGGCCCGGCGGCGGTCATTACCCCTGTGGGGTGACGACCCCCCACACCCCCCGGCAAGAGCAGGCCTGACCGCCGCCTTCCGCTCCGCCGGCGCTCCGCTCCAGGCGGCGGTCAGGCTTCGGAGTCGGCGGCCCAGGAGGCGTGGTCGTTGACCTGGGCGCGCAGCGCGGCGATCTGCTCGCGGACGCGGTCGGGGGCGGTGCCGCCGTAGGCCTTGCGGGATGCCAGGGCGCCCTGGACGTTAAGGACCTCGCGGACGTCCGGGGTGAGGTGCGGCGACACCTTGGCCAGCTCGTCGTCGGTGAGGTCGTCGAAGTCCTTGTCGTTGACCTGGCACCAGACGACGAGGTGGCCGACGACCTCGTGGGCGTCGCGGAACGCGACGCCGCGCCGCACCAGCAGCTCGGCGAGGTCGGTGGCGAGGGCGAACCCGTCGGGCGCGGAGGTCTCCAGCCGCTCGGTGTTGACCCGCATGGTGGCGATCAGGCCGGACATCGCGGGCAGGACGAGCAGCAGCGTCTCGACGGCGTCGAACGCGCCCTCCTTGTCCTCCTGGAGGTCGCGGTTGTAGGTGAGCGGAAGGCCCTTGAGGGTGGTGAGGAGCCCGACGAGGTGGCCGATGAGGCGGCCGGCCTTGCCGCGGGCCAGCTCGGCGACGTCGGGGTTCTTCTTCTGCGGCATGATCGACGACCCGGTGGCGTAGGTGTCGTCCATCTCGATCCAGCGGAACTCCTGCGACGCCCAGAGGCAGACCTCCTCGCCGAGGCGGGACAGGTGGACGCCGATCAGCGCGGCGGCGAAGAGGAACTCGGCGACGAAGTCGCGGTCGGCGACGGCGTCCATGGAGTTGGGCGCGGCGGCGTCGAAGCCGAGCTCGGCGGCGGTGGCCTGCGGGTCGAGCGGCAGCGAGGAGCCGGCGAGGGCGCCGGAGCCGAGCGGGGAGATCGCGGCGCGCTTGTCCCAGTCGCGGAGCCGGTCGATGTCGCGGGTGAGCGGCTGGACGTGCGCGAGCAGCTGGTGCGAGAACAGCACGGGCTGCGCGTGCTGCAGGTGGGTCATGCCGGGCGCGGCGACGCCGAGGTTGTGCTCGGCCTGCGCGATCAGCGCGGTCTCCAGCTCGACGAGCCGGGAGACGATCTGCCGGGCGTGGTCGCGCAGGTAGAGGCGCAGGTCGGTGGCGACCTGGTCGTTGCGGCTGCGGCCGGCGCGCAGCTTGCCGCCGAGGGCGCCGAGGCGCTCGAGGAGGCCGCGTTCGAGGGCGGTGTGCACGTCCTCGTCGGCGACGGCGGGCCGGAACTCCCCGGACCGGCAGGCGGCCTCGAGGTCGTCGAGGGCACCGATCATGCGCTCGAGCTCGTCGTCGGTGAGCAGCCCGGCCCGGTTGAGGACGCGGGCGTGGGCGCGCGAGCCCATCAGGTCGTACGGGGCGAGCCGCCAGTCGAACTGGACGCTCACCGAGAGCCGCGCGAGCGCGTCCGACGGGCCGCCCTCGAACCGGCCGCCCCACAGTCGCGTCGGTGCCTTGGTCACGGAATTCCTCTTCTTCTCGGCGCTGTGCGTTCGTGTACTCGCCATCCCACCATGCCCCGGTGCCGGGGCGCGCGTCAGGCGCCCCGCGCGGCGGGGCGGTCCCGCCGCGCGGGCGGCGGGCGGCGCTAGCCTCGTCTTTCCCGGCCGGCGGTCAGCCTGAGGAGCGCCTCGGCGACCTCGTCGCCGCCCTTCGGGTCGCGGGCGATGACGAGGATGGAGTCGTCGCCCGCGACCGTGCCGAGGATCGTCGGCCATTCGGCGTGGTCGATCGCCGAGGCGAGGTACTGGGCCGCGCCCGGCGGGGTGCGGACGATGACCAGGTTCGCCGACGCCTCCGCCGACACCAGCAGTTCCGCGGCGATCCGGGAGAGCCGTCCGGCGAAGGTCTCGGCGGCGCCGGTGCGGGCGCGGCGGATCCGCTCGCCGCCCTCGCCGGGGACGGCGTAGATGAGGCTGCCGTCGTCGGCGCGGAGCTTGACGGCGCCGATCTCGACGAGGTCGCGGGAGAGGGTGGCCTGGGTGACGTCGACGCCGTCGTCCTGCAGGAGCTTGGCGAGCTCGCCCTGCGAGTGGACGGGGTGGCGGGTCAGCAGGTCGATCACCCGGGACTGGCGGGCGGTCTTGGTCATCGGGGTGGTCACCGGGATCGCTCCAGCAGCCAGGCGAGCAGGGCCTTCTGGGCGTGCAGCCGGTTCTCCGCCTCGTCCCACACGCGGCTGCGGGGGCCGTCGAGGACGCCGGCGGTGATCTCCTTGCCGCGGTAGGCGGGCAGGCAGTGCAGGACGACCGCCTCGGAATCGGCGCGGGCGAGGAGCTCCTCGTTCACCTGGTACGGCTCGTAGAGGGAGGTGTCCTTGCCCTCCTCGCCCATCGACACCCAGGTGTCGGTGGCGAGGACGTCGGCTCCGGCGGCGGCCTGCGCGGCGTCGCCGGTGACGGTCACCGACCCGCCGGTGGCGGCGGCGATCTCGGTGGCGCGCGCCACGACGGCGGGGTCGGGCGGCAGCGACGGCGGCGCGGCGACCCGGACGTGCATCCCGGCGGTGGCGCAGCCGAGCAGGTAGGAGTGGGCCATGTTGTTCGCGCCGTCGCCGAAGTAGGCGAGGGCCGCGCCGGCGAGGGCGCCCTTGGCCTCCCGGACGGTCTGCAGGTCGGCGAGGATCTGGCAGGGGTGGAACTCGTCGGTGAGGGCGTTGACGACGGGGACGGCCGTGCCGGCGGCCATCTCCTCGATGCGCTCCTGCCCGCCGGTCCGCCAGACGATCGCGGCGACCTGGCGTTCCAGGACGCGGGCGGTGTCGGCGATGGTCTCGCCGCGGCCGAGCTGGCTGGTGCCGGCGTCCATGACGAGGGCGTTGCCGCCGAGTTCGGCGATGCCGGCCGCGAACGACAGCCGGGTCCGGGTGGACGGCTTGTCGAACAGCACCGCGACCGACCGCGGGCCCTCCAGGGGCCGGTGGGCGAACCGGTCCTTCTTCATCGTCGCGGCGAGGTCGAGGACCTCGGCCTGCTCGGCGGGCGCGAGGTCGTCGTCGCGCAGGAAGTGCCGGACGGTCATGGGTCAGCTCTCCTTCACGGCGGACGCGGCGGCGTCGAGGATCGAGGGGAACGCGGTGGTGAACGAGCGGGCCTGCTCCTCGGTGAGGACGAGCGGCGGGGCGAGCCGCAGCGCGTCCGGCTGGAGCGCGTTGATCAGGAAGCCGGCGTCGCGGGCGGCGGCCTCGACGGCGGGCGCGTGCGGGCCGGTGAGGACGGCGGCGCGCCACAGGCCCCGGCCGCGGACGCCCTTGAGCAGCGGGTGGCCGATCGTGTCGAGGCCGGACGCGAGGGTCTCCCCCACCGCGGCGGCGTTGGCGAGGAGCCCGTCCTTCTCGATGGTGTCGAGGACGGCGAGGGCGGCGGCGGCGCTGACCGGGTTGCCGCCGAACGTGCTGCCGTGGTCGCCCTTGGCGAAGATCTCGCCGTGCCCGCCGAACGCGACGCAGGCGCCGATCGGGAGGCCGCCACCGAGGCCCTTGGCGAGCGTGAGGACGTCCGGGCGCGCGTTCTCGTGCTGGAACGCGAACCAGGCGCCGGTCCGGCCGATCGCGGACTGGATCTCGTCGGCGACGAACAGCGCGCCGGACGCGTCGCAGATCCGCCGGGCCTCGGCGAAGTACCCGTGGGGCGGCGGGACGACCCCGGCCTCGCCCTGCGTGGGCTCGAGGAACACCGCGGCGCACTGCTCGTCAACGGCGGCGTTGAGCGCGTCCGCGTCGCCGTAGGGGACGAACCGGACGTCGATGGCGAACGGGCCGAACGGCTCGCGGATCGCCTTCTTCCCGGTGAGCGACAGCGCGCCCATGCTGCGGCCGTGGAACCCGTTCTCCGTCGCGACGAAGTACGTGCGGCCGTTCGTCTTCCCGTACTTGATCGCGAGCTTGAGGGCGGCCTCGTTGGCCTCGGTGCCGCTGTTGGCGAGGAACACCCGCCCGTCGCCGCCGAGCAGGCCGAGCAGCCGCTCGGCGAGCAGCACCTCCGGCTCGTTCAGGAACAGGTTGGACGTGTGGGCGATGGTCGCGGCCTGCGCGGACACCGCCTCGACGAGGGCGGGGTGGGCGTGCCCGAGCGAGCTGACCGCGATCCCGGCGATCAGGTCGAGGTACTCGCGGCCGTCGGCGTCCCACACCCGGCAGCCCTCGCCGCGCGCGAGCGCGGCCGGCGGGACGCCGTAGTTCGGCATGAACGCGGCCTCGAACCGCTTCCGCAGGTCCGCTGTGCTCATGTGAGGTCCTCCGTCACGGGTCCGCCGGGGAGGCTCGGCAGCACCATCGTTCCGATCCCTTCGTCGGTGAAGATCTCCAGCAGCAGCGAGTGCGGGACCCGCCCGTCCAGGACGTGCGCCTGCGGGACGCCGCCGCGCACGGCGGCGAGGCACGCCTCCATCTTCGGCACCATCCCGGCGGACAGCTCCGGCAGCAGCGCCGCCAGCTCGTCGGTGGTCAGCCGGTCGATCACGTCGTCGCTGTCGGGCCAATCGGCGTACAGGCCCTCGACGTCGGTGAGCACGACCAGCTTCACCGCGTCCAGCGCGACGGCGAGCGCCGCCGCGGCCGTGTCGGCGTTCACGTTGTACACCTCGCCGTCGTCGCCGCGCGCGACGCTCGACACGACCGGGACGCGGCCGTCGTCGAGCAGCGCGCGGACGGCGCCGACCTGCACCTCGACGATCTCGCCGACCTGGCCGATGTCGACGCGCTCGCCGTCGACGAGCGCGTGCTTGCGCTCGGCGGTGAACAGGTTGGCGTCCTCGCCGGACATGCCGACGGCGAACGGCCCGTGCCGGTTGATCAGCCCGACGACGTCGCGCTGCACCTGCCCGGTCAGGACCATCCGGACGACCTCCATGGCCTCCGGGGTGGTGACGCGCAGCCCGGCGGTGAACGTCGAGTCGATGCCGTTGCGCTCCAGCGCGGCGTTGATCTGCGGGCCGCCGCCGTGCACGATGACCGGCTTCAGCCCGGCGTAGCGCAGGAACACGATGTCCTCGGCGAACTGGTGCCGCAGCGCCTCGTCGGTCATGGCGTGCCCGCCGTACTTGATCACGACGGTGGTGCCGTGGAAGCGCTCCAGCCACGGCAGCGCCTTGATCAGCGTCTCCGCCTTGCCCATGACGCCGGCGCGGTTCTTGCGCATGTCCGCGCCGCTGGTGATCGCGGTCATGTCGAGTACGCCGAGTTCTCGTGGACGTAGTCGGCGGTGAGGTCGCTCGTCCAGACGGTGGCGCTGTGCGGGCCGGCGGACAGGTCGGCGGTGATCGTCACGTCGCGGGGGCGCATGTCGACCTTGTCGCGGTCGTCGCCGAACGAGCCGTTCCGGCACACCCACACGCCGTTGATCGCGACGTTGAGCTGGTCGGGCTCGAAGACGGCGTCGGTGGTGCCGATGGCCGACAGCACCCGGCCCCAGTTGGGGTCCTCGCCGTGGATGGCGCACTTGAGCAGGTTGTTGCGGGCGATGGAGCGGCCGACGGTGACGGCGTCGTCCTCGGACGCGGCGCCGACGACCTCGATCGCGATGGTCTTGGACGCGCCCTCGGCGTCCACGAGGAGCTGCCGGGTCAGGTCGGCGCACACCTCGGTGAGCAGCGCGGTGAACTCCTCCTCGGCGGGGACGGCTCCGGTCGCGCCGGACGCCATCAGCAGGACGGTGTCGTTGGTCGACATGCAGCCGTCGGAGTCGAGCCGGTCGAAGGTGACGCGGGCGGCGGCGCGCAGCGACCGGTCGAGGGCCTCGGCGGGCAGGTCGGCGTCGGTGGTGATGACGCAGAGCATGGTGGCCAGGGACGGGGCGAGCATGCCGGCGCCCTTGGCCATCGCGCCGATCATGTAGCCGCCGTCGCCCTGCCGGAAGGAGATCTTGGCGACGGTGTCGGTGGTGCGGATCGCGTCGGCGGCGGCGAGGCCGCCGTCGCCGCGCGACAGCTCGGCGACGGCCTTGTCCACGCCGGGCAGCAGCGCGTCCATCGGCAGCCGCTCCCCGATCAGGCCGGTGGAGCAGACGGCGATCTCGCCTGCGGAGTCGACGAGCAGCTCGGCGGCCTTCTCCGCGGTGGCGTGGGCGTCCTGGAAGCCGGGGGCGCCGGTGCAGGCGTTGGCGCCGCCGGAGTTCAGCACGACCGCGCGGACGCGGCCGCCCTTGAGGACCTGCTCCGACCACAGGACGGGCGCGGCCTTGACGCGGTTGCGGGTGAAGACGGCGGCGGCGGCGCGGGACGGCCCGTCGTTGACGACGAGGGCCAGGTCGCGGGTGCCGCTGTCCTTCAGCCCGGCGACGACGCCGGCGGCGCGGAAACCCCGGGGGGCGGTGACGCTCAAGGGGACACTCCGATCGTGGTCAGCCCGAGTTCTTCCGGGAGGCCGAGGGCGAGGTTGGCGCTCTGGACGGCGCCGCCCGCGGTGCCCTTGGCGAGGTTGTCGACGGCGGCGACCGCGATGATGCGGCCGGCCGCCTCGTCCAGGGCGACCTGGACGAGGGCGGTGTTCGCGCCGAGCGTCATGGAGGTGGCGGGCCACTGCCCCTCGGGCAGCAGGCCGAGGAACGGTTCGCCGGCGTAGGCGTCGCCGTAGGCGGCGCGGAGCGTCGCGGCGGTGACGCCGGGACGGGCCTTGGCGGTGCAGGTCGCGAGGATGCCGCGGCTCATCGGGGCGAGCGTCGGCGTGAACGACACGGTGACCGGCTCGCCGGCGACGGCGCCGAGGTTCTGCGTCATCTCGGGGGTGTGCCGGTGGACGCCGCCGGCCGCGTAGGCGCTGACGGAGCCCATGACCTCGCTGCCGAGCAGGTGCGGCTTGAGAGCGCGTCCGGCGCCGGAGGTCCCGGACGCGGCGACCACGACGACGTCGGGTTCGGCGAGCCCGGCGGCGAACGCGGGGAACAGCGCGAGGGTGACGGCGGTGGGGTAGCAGCCCGGGACGGCGATCCGCTTGGTGGAGCGCAGCGCGTCGCGCTGTCCCGGCAGCTCCGGCAGCCCGTACGGCCAGGTGCCGGCGTGCGGGGTGCCGTAGAAGGCCTCCCAGGCGGCGGGGTCGGTGAGCCGGTGGTCGGCGCCGCAGTCGACGACGAGGACGTCGTCGCCGAGCTCGGCCGCGAGCGGCCCGGACTGCCCGTGCGGCAGGGCCAGGAACACCACGTCGTGGCCGGCCAGGGTGTCCGGGGTGGTCTCCTCCAGGACGCGCCCGGCCAGGGATCGCAGATGCGGCTGGTGCGCGCCGAGCTCCGTGCCCGCGTTGGCGCCGGCCGTGAGCGCGCCGATCTCGAACTCTGGATGTCCCGCGAGGATGCGCAGCAGCTCGCCGCCCGCGTAACCGCTGGCGCCGGCGACCGCCGTCCGGATTCCCATGTCCACTCCTTCGGAAGCAAGCAGGTAAGAGTATGCACGCAACTGGAAATCTATTCAACGTCGGACGGGCGGTCAGCGCGTTCTGAGACGAGCGACACAGGGACCGCGCGGCCGCCGGGACCATCCCGAATGTCAACACCGGTTGACACGGCCGCCATGTCAACTTACATTGACATCCATGCCGCCGAGAGTAATTAGATGCCTAAAGATTTGCCCTCGAACCATCAGCGGTCTAACATCGCCGCCATGGAGAACCTCGGCTTCGGCGACCTCACGGTCCTCGGCCCCATGGAGGAGTGGCCCGTCGGCCGGCTCTTCGCCGCCGCGACGCGGCTGTCGGGGCCCGTCGTCTGGCGGATCGTCGAGCGGCACGGCATCAGCCCCGCGGGGTTCTTCCTGCTCCGCCTGCTCGTCGTCGAGGACGGCCTGCGCCCGAGCGAATGCGCCAAGCGGCTGCTCGTCACCCCGGCCACGGTGACGTCGGTGGTCGACACGCTCGAGCGCAACGGGCACGTCGTCCGGGAGCGCTCGCACCGCGACCGGCGCGGGGTGATGCTGCGCATCACCGACTCGGGCCGCCGGCTCGTCGCCGAGAAGTCCGGGCCGATCGGCGCGGACCTGCACGAGCTCTACGACGTCGTCGACGAGGGCGACGAGGCGGCCGTCCGCCGGTTCCTGCTCAACCTGATCAAGCAGTTCGAGACCTACTCCGAGGGCACGCAAGGGAAGGGAGACCGCGCGTGAGCGCACCCCCCGAGCCCGCCGTCCAGACGGTGGAGCTGAAGAAGACCTACCCCGCCGCCGGCCCGCGGCCCGAGGTGCCCGCCGTCCGCGGCATCGACCTCGACGTGCCGCGCGGCGAGTTCTTCGGGCTGCTCGGCCCGAACGGCGCGGGCAAGTCCACGACCATCGGCATGCTCACCACCCTGGTCGTCCCGACCGGCGGCACCGCGCGGGTGTCCGGCCTCGACGTGGTGAAGGACGCCGTCGAGATCAAGCGCCGGATCGGCGTCGTGTCGCAGAACAACACCCTCGACAGCGACCTCACCGCCGCCGAGAACCTGGAGTTCCGCGGCCGGTTCTTCGGGCTCAGCGCCCGCGACGCCCGGCGCCGCGCCGACGAGCTGATGGAGCTGTTCGGGCTCACCGAGCACCGCAAGGGCAACCCGTTCGAGATGTCGGGCGGGCAGGCCAAGCGGGTGATGATCTGCCGGGCCCTGATGCACGGGCCCGAGGTGCTGTTCCTGGACGAGCCGACCGCCGGCCTCGACCCGCAGACCCGCACCAACCTGTGGGAGGTGCTGCGCGGCCTGCAGGCCGGCGGGCAGACGATCCTGCTCACCACCCACTACATGGAGGAGGCCGAGGCGCTCTGCGACCGCGTCGCGGTCGTCGACCACGGGAGGATCCTCGCCTCCGGCACCGTCGACGAGCTGAAGAACGCGGCGGGCGCCGACACCGTCATCACCGTCGCCTACGACGCGCCCGCGCCCGACCAGATCCACAAGCTGTCCGACCGCGACGGCATCAGCAAGGTCGAGGTCAACGACGGCCAGGTCCGGGTGTTCGCCACCGAGCCCGACGGGATCCTCGGCGAGCTGGTCGCGATCGGGTCGGCCGCCGGCGTCGGGGTCACCGACGCCACGCAGCTGCGCCCCAGCCTGGAGACCGTCTTCCTCACCCTCACCGGAAGGGAATACCGCGAATGAGCGCCCCGGCCGCCACCGTCCTGACGCCCCCGCCCGCGGCGCGGGCGACGATCCCCCGCACGTTCGCCGCGATGATGGCGCGCGAGGCGCGGGTGATGCGCAAGAACTTCCTGTCGACGTTCGTCCGGGTGCTGGTGCAGCCGGTGATGTTCGTGTTCGTCTTCTCCTACGTGCTGCCGAAGCTCGGCGGCGGCGCGATGGCGGGCGGGCCCGGCGGGCCGACGTTCTCCACGATCCTGGTGCCCGGGCTGGTCGGCTCGTCCATCATCATGCAGGCGATGATGGCGGTGATCTTCCCGCTGATGATGGAGCTGAACTGGCAGAAGTCCATCACCGACCGGGCGCTCGCGCCGGTGCCGATCCCGCTGCTGGCGGTGCAGAAGATCGTCGCGGCGGCCGCGCAGGGGCTGATCGGCGGGCTGCTGGTGTTCCCGGCGGTGCTGCTCATCCACGCCGAGGGCCAGTCCCCGCACGTGCACGTCGAGAACTGGCCCGTGCTGGTCGTGGTGATGGTGGCGGGGTCGCTGCTGGCCGCGGCCGGCGGGCTGCTGCTCGGCACGCTGCTGAACCCGCAGAAGGTGCAGGTCCTGTTCGCGATGGTGCTGCTGCCGATGACGATGCTCGGCTGCGTGTACTACCCGTGGTCGGCGCTGGACCACATCCGGTGGCTGCAGATCCTCAGCCTGTTCAACCCCCTCGTCTACGTCAGCGAGGGGCTGCGCAGCACCCTGACGCCCGGCATCCCGCACATGCCGGCGTGGGCGTTCCTGCTCGCCATCGTCGGCGGGACGGCCCTGCTGACGTGGGCCGCGACGCGCACGTTCACCCGCCGCGTCCTGACCTGACCGGCGTGCCGGAGGGGCCCGCGCGGACACGTCCGCGCGGGCCCCTCCACGTTGTGCGGGCCCTCCGCGTTATGCGGCCCTTCCGCGTGAAACGGGTTTTCTCGCGTTACACGGGGCCTCCTTCGGACAGGCCGGTGCGGCGGTCCATGCGCAGCCGGCGGGTGAGGCCGAGCGTCCGCAGGAACCGCAGGTCGTGGCTGACCACGATCAGCGCGCCCTCGTAGGCGGCGAGGGCCTGGCCGAGCTGCGCGGCACTGGCCATGTCGAGGTCGTTGGTCGGCTCGTCCAGCAGCAGGAACCGCGGCGCCGGGTCGGCGAGCAGCAGCGACGCCAGCACCGCGCGGAGCCGCTCGCCGCCCGACAGCGTCCCCGCGAGCCGGTCGGCGCTCGCGCCCCGGAACAGGAACCGGGCCAGGCCCTGCCGGATCTGCGCCGGCGTCGCCGACGGCGCGAACGCGCGCACGTTGTCGACGACGCTGCGGTCCCCGTCGAGGACGTCGAGCCGCTGCGGCAGGTACCGGACGCCGTCCACGCCGATCCGCACCGACACGCCGTCCGGGACGCGCTCACCGGTGAGCGCGCGCAGGAACGTCGTCTTGCCCGAACCGTTCGGCCCGGTCAGCGCGATCCGCTCCGGACCCCGGACGATCAGCTCGCTCAGCGTGCCCGGCGCCGGCTCGGCCGCCCGCAGCCCGGTGACCGCGACGACCGTCCGGCCGGCCGGGACGCGGGTGGCGGGCAGCTCGATCCGGATCGCGGCGTCCTCGCGGACCGCGTCCTCCGCCTCGGCGAGCCGCGTCCGCGCCCCGGCCAGGCGCTCCTCGTGCATGATGCGGTGCTTGCCCGCCGAGACCTGCGCCTCCCGCTTCCGCAGCTTCATGACGGCCCTCGGCTCCCGCTTGTTCTCGTACATCTTGTTCGCGTAGCGCTTGCGGCGCGCGAGCTTGACGTGGGCCTCCTCCAGTTCGCGTTTCTGCCGGCGCAGGTCGGTCCCGGCGACCCGGACCATCCGTTCCGCGGCCTCCTTCTCCACGGCGAGCAGCTCCTCGTAGGCGGACAGGTTCCCGCCGAACGACCGGACGGCGCCGTCGCGCAGGTCGGCGATGGCGTCGACCCGGTCCAGCAGCTCCCGGTCGTGGCTGACGACGACCAGCACGCCCGTCCAGGACTCGACGGCGGCGTACAGGCGGTGCCGGGCGTCCAGGTCGAGGTTGTTGGTCGGCTCGTCGAGGAGGAGCACGTCGGGGCGGGCCAGGAACAGTGCGGCGAGCCCGGTCATCACCGTCTCGCCGCCCGACAGCGCCGCGACCGGGCGGTCCAGATCGAGGTGCCCGAGGCCGAGCCGGCCCAGCTCGGCGAGGGCGCGTTCCTCGACGTCCCAGCCGTCGCCGACGGCGGCGAAGTTCTCCTCGGTGGCCTCGCCGCGCTCGATGGCGTGCAGCGCGGCGCGGGCCGCGGCGATGCCGAGCAGGTCCGCGACGGTCGCGGAGCCGTCCAGGGCGAGGTTCTGCGGCAGGTAGCCGACCTGGCCCTCGACGCTGACCGTCCCGGAACCGGGACGCAGCTCCCCGGCGATCAGCTTGAGCAGGGTGGACTTGCCGGACCCGTTGACCCCGATCAGGCCGGTCCGGCCGGGGCCGAACGCGGCGTCCAGGCCGTCCAGTACGGCGGTGCCGTCGGGCCAGGCGAACGACAGGTCCGAGCAGACGATGGCGAATGACATGAGCGGCCTCCATGGCAGGCGGGGGGTGTGCGGACACATGGAGGCACCGCGGAGGGCGCGCGACGCGCGGGCGGGCATGGGAAAGCCCGGCGGGACGGGAGTCCGCTGAGGTCGTGCGCGGGCCGGTGGACGGCCGCTGCGCGGTGCCGGACCTCAGAACTCCAACGGACTCTCCCTGCCGGGCGGCGATGTGACTGCGTCCAGGCTACCCGAACTCTTATCGCGACACAAGTATCTTTTAGCGCGAATTCCGGTGGATCGCAGGGACGCGTGCCGCCATGCTGAACGCATGGGTCCCGTCAGCCCGGTCTTCGCCGGGCGCGCCGCCGAGCTGGCCGCGCTGCGCGCCGCCCATGACCGCGCCCGCGCGGGCGAGGCCGCGGCCGTGCTGGTCGCCGCCGAGGCGGGCGGCGGCAAGTCCCGCCTGGTCGAGGAGTTCTCCCGGGACGTGCGCGCCGTCACCGGCGGCTGCCTCGACCTCGGCGCCGCGAGCCTGCCCTACGCGCCGTTCACCGCGATCCTGCGGCGGCTCGGCCGGGACGCGGTCACCGCGCTGATGCCCGCGGCGGCCCTGCCGGAGCTGGCCCGGCTGATGCCCGCGCTGAGCGGCGCCGCGCCGCCGCCCGACGACGGCACCGGCCAGATGCGGCTGTTCGAGCACGTGCTCACGCTCGCCGAACGGCTCGGCGCCGGCGAACCGGTCGTCCTCGTCGTCGAGGACGCGCACTGGGCCGACGCCTCGACGCGCGACCTGCTGTCCTTCCTGCTCCGCAACCCGCCGCGCCCCGGGGTGCTGCTGGTCGTGACGTTCCGCCCCGAGGAGCCGGCGACGCGCGCGCCGTTCGCCGAGCTCGCGCGGCTCCCCCACGTCACCCGGCTCGACCTGCCGCCCCTGACCGCCGCCGAGGTGGCCGACCAGATGCGCGGCATCCTCGGCGCCGCCGACCACGCCGCGGTCCGGGACGTCCACGCGCGCTGCGGCGGCAACCCGCTGTTCGTCGAGACGCTCGTCGCGCACCCCGGCGAGGCGCTGCCCGGGACGCTGCGCGACCTGCTGCTCGCCCGCGTCGACCGGCTCCCCGAGCCCACCCGCGCGGCGCTGCGCGCGGCGAGCGCCGCCGGGGACCGGGTGGGCCACGCCCTGCTCGCCGCGGTGACCGGCCGGACGGACGCCGAGCTGAGCGAGGCGCTGCGCCCGGCCGTCGAGCACGGCCTGCTGACGACCGGCGGAGACGGGTACGCGTTCCGGCACGCGCTCATCCGCGACGCCGTCCACGACGCTCTGCTGCCGGGCGAGCGGACCGGCCTGCACCGCCGCTACGCCGAGACCATCGAGCGGGCCCCCGGGCTCAGCGACGCCCCGTCCGGTGCCCTCGCCGTCCACTGGGAAGGGTGCGGGGACCCGGCCAAGGCGCTCGCCGCGGCGTGGCACGCCGCCGGCGAGCGGCGCGAGGCGACCGCCTACGCCGAGCAGCTGACCCTGCTGGAACGCGTTCTCGCCCTGTGGGACGACGTCCCCGACGCCGCCGAACTGACCGGGCGTACCCGCCTGCGGGTACTGGAGGACGCGGCGGAGGCCGCGAGCGCGGCCGGCGACCCCAGGCGCGGGCTGCCGCTCGTGCGACAGGCGCTGGACGGCACCGACCCGGCCCGCTCCCCCGTCGAGGCCGCCCGGCTCCTCGCGCTCCGGGGGATGCTGCGCGGATTCCAGGGGCACGACGGTGAGCTGGACGACCTCCGTGAGGCCGCACGCCTCGCCGCCGCCTCGCCCCCGGACCGCGTCAAGAGGCTCGCGCACCTCGCCTCGCGCCTGCTCGTCCACGGGGCGATGGACGAGGGGGAACGCCTCGGCCGCGAGGCCCTGGACCTCGCCGCCGCCCTCGCCCCCGCGCCGCGGACCGGCGGCCTGGAGTTCATCGTGGCCGCGGCCTCCGCGCGCGACGGCGACGGCGACACCGGACCGCTGGAACGGCTCCTCTCCCGCGGCCTCGGCGCCGGAGAGCGCGTCCGGGTGCTGAACACGCTGGCGCACGCGCGGCTGAACACCGGCCGCGCCGCCGAGGCGCTTGCGCTCACGGGCGAGGGCCTCGCCGTGGCGGAGGACGCGGGGCTCGCGCATAGCGCGGGGCTGGCGCCGGCCGTCAACCAGGTGGAGGCGCTGTACCGGCTCGGCCGCTGGGACGAGGCCGCCGAACTCCTCGCGCGGCGGCTGGACCGTCACCACGGCCCGGCCGTCCGCCTCCAGATGATGATCTGGCGGATCGCGCTGCTGGCCGCGCGGGGCACCGGGCCGGAACCCGATCCCGAGGCGCTCGCCGTCCCGCTCGGCGCCGGGCCCCCGCAGACGGTGCTGCCCCTCGCCCAGATGATCGTCGAGTGGCGGCTGGCGGAGGAGGACCGGCCCGCCGCCCGCGCCACGGCGGACGCCGTCCTGCGCCATCCGCGCCTCGCCGTGCAGCCCTGCTACCTCTGGCCGCTGCTGGAGGCGATCGCGCGCGCCGGCGGCACGGATCCGGCCGAGATCGCCGCCCTGGCCGCGCGCACGCCCGCCGCGACGCCCGTGGCGGCGGCGCACAAGGCCGCCGTGACCGCGCTGACCGGCGGCCCCGCCGGCTGGGACGCGGTGATCCGCACCTGGGAGCGGCTGGACCTGCCGTATCCGCTCGCACAAGCCCTGTTCGACGCGGCCTGCGCCGACCTGGCGACCGGGCGTCCGCCGCGCAGCGGCTCGACCGCGCCGCCGGGATCGCCGCGCGCCTCGGCGCCGCGCCGCTGGCCCGGCGGATCTCCGAACGCGCCCGCCGCGCCGGGCTGTCCGGCCCGGCGGGCGGGCCGCTCACCGCCCGCGAGTCGGAGGTGGTGCGGCTGCTGGCGCGCGGGCGCTCCAACCGGGAGATCGCCGAGGAACTCGTCATCTCCCCCAAGACCGCCAGCGTGCACGTGTCGAACATCATCGCCAAGCTCGGCGTCGCGTCCCGGGGCGAGGCCGCGGCCGCCGCCCGCGACCGCGGCCTGGCCTAAGACCGGGAGACGGCGCGCTTAGGACGGCGCCGGGCGGATCTGAGCCGCGGCCTTATGGCCCGGGACCGTCCCTTACGGCGACGGTCGGAGCATGGAACCCGCCGTGCACACCAGCGGGCTGCGCCGCACCTACACGCGCAGACGCCGCGACACCGTCGTCGCCCTCGACGAGCTGACCCTCACCATCGCGCAGAACGAGATCCACGGGCTGCTCGGGCCGAACGGCGCCGGCAAGACCACCCTCGTCAAGATCCTCTCCACCGTGCTGCTGCCGTCCGCTGGGACGGCGCGCGTCCTCGGCCACGACGTCGTCACCGCCACGAAGGCCGTCCGGTCGCTCGTCGGGCTCGTCCTCGGCGGCGACCGGGGCCTGTACGACCGGCTGACCGCCCGCCGGAACCTGCTGTTCTGGGGCGCGCTGTACCGGCTCGACGGCCGGACGGCCCGCGCCCGCGCGGACGCGCTGCTGGAGCGGGTCGGGCTCGCCGACCGGGCCGGCGACCCCGTCGAGGCGTTCTCGCGCGGGATGCGGCAGCGGCTGCACCTCGCCCGCGGGCTGCTGCACGAACCCCGCGTGCTGTTCCTGGACGAGCCGACGTCCGGCCTCGACCCCGTCGCCGCCGCCGCGTTCCGCCGGCTCGTCCTCGACCTGCGCGCGGAGGGCCGCACGTTCCTGCTGGCCACCCACGACATGGACGAGGCGGCGGCGCTCTGCGACCGGGTGACCCTCATCGACCGCGGCCGGATGCTGCTGACCGGCGACCCGGCCCGCGCCGAACGGTTCCTCGGCGATCGCGAATGCGTCGACTTCGCGCACCCCGACCCGGCCCTCATCGGGCCGCTGGAGCTGCTGCCCGGAGTGACCGGCGTCGAGCGCGGGGACGGCGGGACGTGGCGCGTCCACACCGCCGACCGGGACGCCACCCGCCGCGTCCTCGGCTGGCTCCTCGACCGCGACGTCCTCACCGCGCGGCACGGCCGGCCCACCCTCGAAGAGGCGTACCTGCGGGCCGTCGGCGACCGGGGGATGCGGGTATGAGCCTGCTCCGCGTCGTGTGGCACGCGGTCCGGCTGCAGGTCGCGCTGTCGCGGCGCAGCCCGGAGCACGCGCTCGTGCTGCTCATCGCCCCGATGCAGACCACGACGATGCTGGCGCTGACGCTGGCGGCGCACCGCGAGGACGTCGTCGCGAACGCCGTCCTCGCGCCCGGGCTCATCGGGCTGTGGGTCGCCTCGCTCGACTACGCGGGCCGCATCGTCACCGAGGACCGGTGGGCGGGGCGGTTCCCCGCGCTGATCGCGGCGCCCGTCATGTTCGGGCTGGTCGTGGTCGGACGGGTCGCGACCGTGGTGCTCGTGGGCACCGCCGCGTTCGCCGAGTCCTGGCTGGTGGCCGCCGTGGGGTTCGGGCGGCGGCTGACCATCGCCGCGCCGGGGACGTTCGCCATCGCGGTCGCGGCCACCTGCCTCGCGACGGTCGGGACGGCGACGCTGCTGTCCGCCGTGTTCGTGGTGTCGCGCGCGCGGGACGTCCTGCAGAACTCCCTCGGCTACCCCTTCTACATCCTCGGCGGGATCCTCGTCCCGGTCGCGGCGCTGCCGGACTGGCTCCACCCGTTCAGCCGCCTGGTGTTCCTGTCGTGGAGCGCCGACCTGCTGCGCGGCGCCGTCCACGGCGACACGCGCGGCTGGCTCCGGGCCGTCCTGGCGATCGTCGCGCTGAGCGCGGTGGCGATGGCGGCGGGCCTGTGGTTGACGCAGCGGTACGTGGACCGCACGCGGCGCGAGGGGACGGTGGAGTTCGCGTGAGGCCCGTCCTCCGGATCGTCCGGGAGTCGCTGATCCTCGGATTCGCCGAGATGAGCGCCGTCTACACGTGGCGGACATGGACGTTCGGCTGGCTCGTGCGGCTGCTGTGCCAGGCGTCCTTCTACGCCCTGCTGGGGCACTACGTCGGTGACGACGCCACCATGCGCTACGTCCTCGTCGGCAACATCGTGGTGCTGGCCTGCCTGGAGGCCACCATCGTCGTGATCTCGCTGGCGGGCGAGCGGCGGATCGGGACGCTGCCGCTGCTGGCCATCACGCCGTCCGGGCACCTGCCCGTGTACCTCGGACGCGGCCTGCAGTGGACGGTCACCGGCCTGACCAGCTCGCTCGTGGCGTGGTGCGTCCTGCCGCCGCTGCTCGGCGTCCCGCTGCCGTGGCCGCGCGCCGCGTACGCGGCACCGGTCATCCTGCTGGTCCTCGCCAGCAGCTACGGGTACGGGTGCGCGCTGGCGGGCGTCGCGCTGCGGGCCCGAGGCGTCGAATGGCTCGTGCTGAACCTCGCCTACGGGATCGTCATGACGTTCGGCGGCGTGAACGTCCCCGTCAGCGTCTGGCCCGCCCCGCTGCGGGTCGCGGTGAACGTGCTGCCGGTCGTGCACGGTCTCCAGGCCGTGCGCGGGATCCTCGATGGCGCGCCGGCCGGGCACGTCCTGCGGCTCCTCGGCGCCGAGGCCCTCGTCGGGGCCGGCTGGTACGCGGTGGCCGCGCTGTCGATGGAGCGACTCGTCTCCGCGGGCCGCCGCGACGGATCCCTCGGCCACGCGGGCTGACACGCGAACGTGCCCCGGGCCTTCGGCAGGCCCGGGGCACGTCCGTCCCTACGGATCAGGCGCCGCTGATCAGGCGCCGCGCAGCACCGCGCCGGTGCGCTCGGCCGCGACGGCGACCGCGGCGTCGCGGGCCTGCGACGCCTCCTCGGCCGTGAGGGTGCGGTCGGATGCGCGGAACCGCAGCGAGTACGCGAGGGACTTGCGCCCCTCCCCCACCTGCTCGCCGGTGTACACGTCGAACAGCCGGATCGCCTCCAGCAGCTCGCCCGCTCCGTCGCGCAGCGCCGCCTCGACCTCCGCGGCGGGCACCCCGGAGTCGACGACGAGCGCGACGTCCTGCGTGGCGACCGGGTAGGTCGACACGTGCGGCGCGCGGACCGCCACCGGCTCGCCGAGGCGGCGCAGCTCCAGCTCCATCGCGCAGGTGCGCGCCGGCAGCCCGTACGCCTTCGTGACGCGCGGGTGCAGCTCACCGGCGTGGCCGACGAGCGTGTCGCCCACGTACAGCGCGGCGCAGCGGCCCGGGTGCCACGGCGCGTGCTGGTCGGCCTTCACCGCCAGCTCCACGCCGACCTCGGCCGCCACCAGCCGCGCCGCCTGCACCGCGTCCGCCCACAGCGCCGGGCGCCCGCCGCCCCACCAGCCCGAGGGCTCGCGGTCGCCGGACAGCACGACCGCCACCCGGTGCGGCTGGTCGGGCAGCGCCGCCTCGACGGACGCGACCTCCTCGGCCGTCGGGCCGCGGTCCACCGCGAGCCGCGGCGCCCGGTCCGGCGCGTCCGGACGCGGCCGGAACACCACGCCCAGCTCGAACAGCGCCGTGTCGGGGAAGCCGCGCCCCACGTTGTGCGCCAGCGTCCGCAGCAGGCCCGGCAGCAGCGTCGTGCGCAGCAGCGGCTCCTCCTCCGACAGCGGGTTCGCCAGCCGCAGCGCGCGGCGCCGCGCGTCGTCGCCGGGCAGCTGCAGGTCGTCCCAGTCCTTCGCGGAGACGAACGGGAACGCCAGCACCTCGACGTACCCGGCGCCGGCGAGCGACCGGCCGACCCGGCGGCGCAGCCGCTGCTGGATCGTCAGGCCCCGCCCGGCGGACGGGCGCGGCGCGCGCGCCGGGATGTCCTCGTAGCCCTCGAGCCGGATGACCTCCTCGGCGAGGTCGTTCGGGTCGGTCAGGTCGGGCCGCCACGACGGCGGCGTCACCGTCAGGACGTCGCCGCCCTCGACCGTGCAGCCGACCTCCTCCAGCCGCCGGACGACCGTGTCGCGGCCGTACGTCACGCCCGCGACCTTATCCGGGTGCCCGGCCGGCATCGTGATCGTGACCCGTGCGACCGGCGCCTCGGCGTGCGTGACGCCCGGCGCGATCTCCGCGCCGCCGAGCTCCGCCAGCATCCGCGCCGCGCGGTACGAGGCGTACAGCGGCAGCTCGCGGTCGACGCCGCGCTCGAACCGGTAGGACGCCTCGCTGTGCAGCTTGTGCCGGCGGCTCATCCTGGCGGTGCCGATCGCGTCGAAGTGCGCGGCCTCGATGACGATGTCGGTGGACCGGTCGTCGATCTCCGACTCGAGGCCGCCCATCGTCCCGGCCATCGAGATCGGGCCCGACTCGTCGGTGATCAGGATGTCCTCGGGGTCCAGCTTGCGCTTGACGTGGTCGAGGGTCTCCAGGCTCTCGCCCTTCTCGGCGCGCCGCACCACGATCGGGCCGGTGAGCTTCACGCGGTCGAACGTGTGCAGCGGCTGCCCGAGCTCCAGCATCAGGTAGTTCACGACGTCGACCGCCAGCGACACCGGACGCATCCCCGCGCGGTGCAGGCGCACCTGCATCCACATCGGGGTCTTCGCGTCCGGGTCGAAGCCGCGCACCTCCCGCAGGACGAACCGGTCGCACGCGGTCGGGTCGCCGATGCTCGCCGGGTACGCCTCGCCGTTCTTGGCGGGCAGCTCCACGTCCGCCGGGTCCGTGAACGGGACGCCGTAGGCGATCGCGGCCTCTCGGGCGATGCCGCGGATCGACAGCGCATAGCTGCGGTCCGGGGTGACGGCGATGTCGAGGACGTCGTCGCGGATGCCGAGCAGCTCGACGGCGTCGGCACCGACCGGCGCGTCCGGCGGCAGCACGAGGATGCCGCTGTGGTCGTCGCCGATGCCGAGCTCGGTGACCGAGCAGATCATGCCCTCGGACATCTTGCCGTAGGTCTTCCGCGCGCCGATCTGGAAGCCGCCGGGCAGCACGCCGCCGGGCAGGATCACCACGACGCGGTCGCCGACCGCGAAGTTCGTCGCGCCGCAGATGATGTTCTGCGGCTCGCCGGTGCCGTTGGCGTCGCCGACGTTCACCTGGCAGTAGCGGATCGGCTTCTTGAAGCCGGTCAGCTCCTCGAACGCCAGGACCTCGCCGACCACGAGCGTCCCGGAGATGTCGGCGCCGGCCTGCTCGACCGTCTCGACCTCCAGGCCCGCCGCGATCAGCCTCTCGGCCAGGTCCCGGCCCGTCACGCCGGCCGGCAGCTCGACGTGCTCGCGCACCCAGGAAAGCGGGGCCCGCATCAGATCTCCATCCCGAACGGGAGGGTGAACCGGACGTCGCCCTCCACCATGTCGTACATGTCCTCCACACCGTGCCGGAACATCAGCGTCCGCTCGACGCCCAGCCCGAACGCCCAGCCGCTGTAGCGGTCCGGGTCGACGCCGCAGGCCACCAGCACCCGCGGGTTGACCATGCCGCAGCCGCCCAGCTCGATCCAGCCCTCCGAGCCGCAGGTGCGGCACGGCTCGCCGCCCGGCTCGGCGGACGCGCCCCGGCACACGAAGCACTGCATGTCCACCTCCGCCGACGGCTCGGTGAACGGGAAGTACGACGGCCGGAACCGGGTCCTCAGCCCCTCGCCGAACATGCCGGTGACGAACGCGTCGATGCCGCCGCGCAGGTCCGCCATGGTCAGGCCCTCGTCGACGGCGAGGCCCTCCAGCTGGTGGAACACCGGGCTGTGCGTCGCGTCCAGCTCGTCGGTGCGGAACGTGCGGCCCGGCGCGACCACGTACACCGGCAGCGGCCGCGACAGCAGCGACCTGATCTGCATCGGCGAGGTGTGCGTCCGCATCACCAGCCCGGACTCCTCCGACTCCACGAAGAAGGTGTCCTGCATGGTGCGGGCCGGGTGGTCGGGCAGGAAGTTCAGGGCGTCGAAGTTGAACCACTCCGCCTCGACCTCGGGGCCCTCGGAGACCTCGAAGCCCATCGCGACGAAGACGTCGGCCATGCGCTCCTGCATGGTGGTCAGCGGGTGCCGGGCGCCGCGCGGCGCGCGGTCCCACGGCAGGGTGACGTCGACGGTCTCCTCGACGAGGACGCGCTGGTCGCGCTCCTCCTCCAGGACGGCCTGGCGCTCCTTCAGCGCCTTGGACACCGCGCCGCGGGCGGCGCCGATGCGCTTGCCCGCGTCGGCGCGCGCGGCCGGCGGCAGCGCGCCGATCTCGCGGTTGGCGAGGGCCAGCGGGGAACGGTCGCCGGCGTGCGCCAGGCGGACCTGCTTGAGGTCGTCGAGGTCGGCGGCCGCGGCGATCGCCGCGAGCGCCTCGTCGCGGGCCCGGTCGAGCTGCTCGGGCTGCAACGCGGACACCTCGACGGGGTCATAGGACTTGTTGGGTGCAGACATGGTGGTGTGATCGACTCCGGTCGGCGTGGGACGCCCGCAGTCTAGTGCGCGGGCGGTGAGGATCCGGAAAGCGTGCGCGTGACGCGCGGCCCGCCCGGAGCCCTTCCGCGGCCGCGGGCCGCGCCCGGGACGGGCTCAGCTCGCGTGGTCGGGGGCCCCGGCGGGCACGGTAAATCGGAACTCGGCGCCGCCGCCGGGCGCCCGCCGCACCGTGATCGCGCCGCCGTGCGCCTCGACCAGGCCCTTCACGATGTAGAGGCCGAGCCCGGTGCCGCCGCGCCGGTTGCCGCCCGGACCGCGCCAGAACTGCCGGAAGACGCGCTGGACGGCCTCGGGCGGTATGCCCTCGCCCTCGTCGCGCACCGACACGGCGGCCCCCTCCTTGTGCGCGTCCGGCTCCACCACGATGGTGACAGTGCCCGCGCCGTGCCGCACCGCGTTTTCCACCAGGTTGCCCAGGATCTGGTCCATCTTGTCGGGATCAAGCCACATCTCGGGCAGCGCGCCGCGGACCTCGAACCGGAACCGGTCCTCGGCGTCGCCGGCCGCGACCCGGCCCGCGATGACCTTGCGGACCTCCTCGGGCAGGTCGACGACCTGGCGGCGCATCTCCAGCCGGCCCGCCTCGATCCGGGACACGTCCAGCAGCTCGGTGATCAGCCGGGTGACCCGGTCGGCGTCGGCGTTGACGGTCTCCAGCATGACCCGCTTCTGGTCGTCGTTGAAGCGGTGCCACTTGGCGAGCAGCGTCGCGGTGAAGCCCTTGACGCTGGTCAGCGGGGAGCGCAGCTCGTGCGCGACGGTCGACACCAGGTCGGCGCGGTCGCGCTCCTGGCGGGCGCGGTGCTGCGCGTCGCGCAGGCAGACGGTGAACCGCTCGACCCGGCCGCCCTCGCCGCGCCGGTACCCGGCGGTGACCAGCAGCTCGGTGCCGCCGGCCAGGAACAGCGAACGCTCCGGGTGCCGGGTGCGGGTCGCGAGGCCGTCGTAGGGGGCCAGGCACTTCCACCAGTCGCGGCCCTCGGCGTCGTGCAGCGGCAGGACGTCGCGGAAGTCGCGGCCCAGCGCGGCCGCGGCGGCGATCCCGGTCATCCGCTCGGCGGCGGTGTTGAACACCACGACGCGGGCGTCGCGGTCGGCGACCAGCAGCCCGTCCGGCAGATCGTCCGCCGGCCCGGGCTCGGAGAGAGCGCGCGCGGCCACGCCGGGGGGTTCCTCTCCGCCCACAGCGGCCTCCAGAACACCGGTAGAGCGCGGCCTGTCGAGAAGAGACTCTATCCGCAGTCGGGCCCCTTACGGGACCCGGAGAACGCCTCGCGGCAAGGCATTTGTAGCCACCGGGCAGGCCTGGACGAGCGCCCGCCGGGCCGCCGCCGAGGCGGTGTTCTCAGCGGGTGCCGGTCGGCGAGTCCTGGCCGGCGAGCGCGGCCGCCACGTCCGCGTGGACCGCGAACAGCCGGTGCAGCCCGGTGATCCGCAGCAGCCGCAGCTGGGCGGGCCGCACCGCGGCCAGCACGATCTCGCCGCCGGACGCGGAGATCTCGTTGTGCGCGCCGACCAGCGCGCCGAGGCCCGCCGCGTCGCAGAACGGGACGGCGGCGAAGTCCAGCACCAGCCGGCGCGCCCCCGCGGCGTGCGCCTTGACCAGCCGGGCCCGCAGGCCGTCCGCGGTGTGCAGGTCGATCTCCCCGGTCACCGTGACGACGGCGGTCCCCGGCCGCCGCTCGGCGACCTCGACCGCCAGGCCCGCCACCGGGCCGGGCGTCCACGCGCCGGTCCCGCCGAGCGCCGCCGCGGCCGGAGCACCGGTGCCGGGCAGAGCCGTGCCGGGCGCCGCGGAGCCGCGGGACACGGCCTGGCCGGCGCCCGTCCGGCACCGGATCTCCGGCGCGCGCCGGCCCGGCCGCCTCGCCGGCCTGGTCTCCTCGGTCATCACGTTCGCCCCCACTCTGCGCGGCTCCGTTGCCGCCCTGGTCAACGCCCTGGTCAACACCGTAAGCAGCGGGCCGGGACGGTGAAATCCACCGCCGGGCCGGTATCCCGCTCCTACCTGGGAATGAGTCACCCGCGCCGGCGGGCCCCCTGCCCGGCCGTCCGCGGGAAGACCATCTTCGCAGCTCACATGCCACGAAACGGCCCTGAATGCGACCGCTTGCGGCCAACCGGCCACGGAACGCATTGAACCTTCGCGGCCGTTCGAACGTGGCCGCCCGTTCGCCCGCGCCTCCGCAAGATTTCACGGGCCCGCGGCCGGGGCGCCGCGCTGTCTCCCGGCGCGCGGCCGTGTCAGGCCCGGCGCTGCGCCCGGGCCGACGCGTACAGGCAGACGGCCGCGGCCGTCGCCAGGTTCAGGCTCTCGGCCCGGCCGTAGATCGGCACCCGGACGACCTCGTCCACGTGCCGCAGGATCTCCTCGGGCAGTCCCCACGCCTCGTTGCCGAACACCCAGGCGGTGGGCCGCGCCAGCAGGCCCTGGTCGATGGCCTCGTCCAGGGTGCGGTCGCCCGCGCCGTCGGCGGCCAGCACCGTCAGCCCCGACTTCTTCAGCTCGGGGATCAGCGTGTCGAAACGCGGGCCGACCACCACCGGCAGGTGGAACAGGCTGCCCGCCGAGGCGCGCACGCACTTGCCGTTGTAGGGGTCGACGGACGCGTCGGTGAACACGACCGTCTCCGAGCCCGCCGCGTCGGCGGTGCGCAGCACCGTCCCGGCGTTGCCGGGGTCGCGGACGTGCGCGAGGACGGTCACCAGCCGGGGGCCGGACTCCAGCGCGCCGGCCAGCGGGACGTCCACGAACTCGCAGACCGCCAGCAGCCCCTGCGGGGTGACGGTCTGCGCCAGCTCGGCCATGATCTCGCCGCTGACCCGCAGCACCGGGACCCCGGCGCGCTCGGCGGCGCCGACCAGCTCGGGATGGCGGGACTCGGCCTCGGCCGTGGTGAACAGCTCGGCCAGCCCGCCGGGGATCTCCAGCGCCTCCCGCACCGCCTGCGGCCCCTCGGCGAGGAACCGCCCCTCACGGCGCCGGAAGGCGCGTTTGGCGAGCCGGCGAGCGGCCTTCACCCGGGGTGATCGGATAGAGGTCAGCTCGCGGCCCGCCATGTCGCCGTACTCGCCCGTCGCCAGGTCGCCCGGCTCAGGCGGCCTCCGCCGGGAGCGCGTCCTTGGCCACCTTGACCAGGGCGGCGAACGCGGGAGCGTCGTTCACCGCGAGCTCGGCCAGCATGCGCCGGTCGACCTCGACCTCGGCGGCCTTCAGGCCCTGGATGAACCGGTTGTAGGTGATGCCGTTGGCGCGGGCCGCGGCGTTGATCCGCTGGATCCACAGGCGGCGGAACTGGCCCTTGCGGTCCTTGCGGTCCCGGAAGGCGTAGGTCATCGAGTGGAGCTGCTGCTCCTTGGCCTTGCGGTACAGCCGCGAACGCTGGCCGCGGTAGCCGCTCGACCGCTCCAGAACGACCCGACGCTTCTTGGCGGCGTTGACCGCCCGCTTCACGCGTGCCACGTGCTGAACTCCTTCGTGGGGGCCGGAGCCGTCCTGGCGCCGGCCGGTCGTCGATGTTGCCGGTCGGTGCTACTTGCGCAGCAGCTTCTTGATGTTCTTGGCGTCGGCGTCGGCCACCACGGCCGGGCCGGACAGGCGGCGCGTCCGCTTGGTGGGCTTGTGCTCGAGCAGGTGGTTCTTGTTGGCGCGGCGGCGCATCACCTTGCCGGAGCCGGTCAGCTTGAAGCGCTTCTTGGCACCGCTGTGGGTCTTGGTCTTCGGCATGGTCGCCGTCGTCTCCCTCGTTCCCGGGCCCCCGTGCGGCGGCACGGGGGCGCACCTGATCGGCGCGTCGCACTCGGACGCG
>NZ_WBMR01000126.1 GCF_008923365.1 Actinomadura montaniterrae | reverse complement strand
GCAGCGCCGCCGGCGAGCAGCCGACGACCCGCGCCGCCTCCCGCGGGCTCAGCCCCTGCCAGGCGACGAGGATCAGGATCTCCCGGTCGCCCTCGGGGATCGCCGCCATCGCGCGGAGCACGGCGAGCCGCTCCGCGACGTCCTCGGCGATGTCGCCGGACGGCCGCGGCGCCCAGCGGGCCAGCTCCGCCGCGCACGCGTCGCGGCGGGCCTCCGCGCGATACCCGTCGCGCAGCACGTTCCGCGCGACGCCGAGCAGCCACGGCAGCGCCGGATCGGGGACGTCCGCGAACCGCCGCCACGCCACCGCGAACGTCTCGCTCACCACCTCGTCCGCGATCTGCCGCCCGGCGCGCGCGGCGGCGTACGCCCACACGCGCTGCCGGCAGGCGTCGTACATCGCGGTGAAGCGTCTCTCGTCGGGGGCCCTCTCACGGGGGGCTGGGTGTGCCACCGCGTGCTCCTCCGTCCGTCCTGGTGTGTCCATCACCAGGAAGTGGCCCGGGGAGGACGATCGTTACCGTCTCAATGGGGTGTCCATTGTGTCCGCGCCGGTCGTGCCACTACTGGACTGCCCGTAACATTTGCTCGATGGCAACCAACGCCGCCTCCACCTGCGGGGGCCTCCCGGGGCGAAGGAGCTGAGCTATGACCGCGATGCACAGTCGCGGTGCCGAGCGTCTGCCGGGGGTCGCCGGCTCCCCTCATCTCCTGCTCGTCGAGGACGACCCCGGCGACGCGTTCCTGTTCGAGGAGCTGCTCACCGAGGTCCAGCCCAACGTGCAGATCACGGTCGCCTCGACGCTCGCCGAGGCGCTGGCGTCGCTGCGCCCCGAGGTGCAGTGCGTGATCGTCGACCTGTCCCTGCCGGACGCGTCCGGGCTGGACGCGCTGCGCCAGGTGATCGCCCGCGCCCCCACCACCGCCGTGCTGGTGCTGACCGGCCTCGCCGACGCGCACGTCGGCGTCCAGGCGGTCGCCGCCGGCGCCCAGGACTACCTCGTCAAGCAGGACGTCGACGGCGCCCTGCTCGGCCGCGCCATCAGCTACGCGATCGAGCGCAAGCGCGCCGACGAGTCGGAGCGGCAGCTGGTCGAGGCGCGCGCAGTGGGCCGGGAGAACGCGCGGCTGGAGCGCGGGCTGCTGCCGGTCCCGATCCTCGCCGACGGCACGCTGCGGCACCTCACCCGGTACCGGCCGGGACGCGACCGGGCGCTGCTCGGCGGCGACTTCCACGACACGGTGCAGACCGAGGACGGCACGGTCCACGCGGTGATCGGCGACGTCAGCGGGCACGGCGCGGACGAGGCGTCCCTCGGGGTGCGGCTGCGCATGGCGTGGCGGACGCTGGTGCTCGCCGGGCACACCGGCGAGCGGCTGCTGTCCACGCTCGACGCCGTCCTGGAGCACGAGCGGTGGGGCGAGGAGATCTTCACGACGCTGTGCATGGCCGCCATCGCGCCCGACCGCCGCTCCGCCCGGCTGTACCGGGCCGGGCACCCGTGCCCGCTGCTGTTCGGGCCGTCCGGCGTGCGGGCGCTCCCCGAGGGGCCGCACGGCCCGGCGCTCGGGCTGATCCCGGGCGCGGACTGGCCGGCCGTCGACGTGGAGCTCGGCGACGCGTGGGGGCTGATGCTGTTCACCGACGGGCTGATCGAGGGCTGCGTCGGGGAGGGCGGCGAGCGCCTCGACCTCGACGGGCTGGAGGAGCTGGCGCGGGCCGCGCATGGCCGCGGCGAACGCGGGGACGTGCTCGTGGACGGACTGATCGCGGAGGCGGAGCGGCTGAACGGGGACGTGCTGTCCGACGACCTGGCGGTGCTGCTGCTGAGCCGGGGTGATCTGTGATGGCGGGCGGCGAACCGACCCGCGAGCCCGAGCAGGCGCCCGAAGAGGCGGCGCCCAAAGAGGCGGCGGCCGAAGAAGCGGCGCCCGAAGAAGCGGCGCCCGAAGAAGCGGCGCCCGAAGAAGCGGCGCCCGAAGAAGCGGCGCCCGAAGAGGCGCCGGAGGCGGAGGACGCGGCGCCCGAGGCGCTCGCGCCGCCGGTCCTGACGGAGGGCGCCGAGCTGCCCGCCCCGCACGGGATCGGCCGCGTCCGGCTCGTCCAGATCTACCGGATCGGGTCCGTGGTCCTCGGCGTCCTGCTGATCGCGGCGTTCGCGGTCGCCGGGACGGCGCTGTACCAGGCGGGGAAGGCCCGCGGGACGCTCGTCGACCGGGTCGACCCGGTCGCGCTGGAGCAGTACAAGCTGTCGTCGGCGATCGCCGCGCAGGACACCGCGATCCGCCGGTACACCGAGGAGGGCGGCGCGGACCGGATCGCCGAGTACCGGGCGGCCGTCGCGCAGGAGGGGACGTCCGCCGCGACGATGCGCCGGCTGCTGGCGGGCGTGCCGGACGGCGGCCGGGTGATCCGCCTCCTCGACCAGGTGACCGCCGGGTCGCGGGAGTGGCGGGCGCGGTTCGCCGACCGGATCGCGGCCGGCGAGGGCGGCGCCGGGCTCAGCGGCGGCCAGAGCCGGCAGGCGGGCGGGCTGTTCGACCGCGCCCGGGGCGGCATGACCCCGCTGCAGGGCGGCATCACGAGCCTGCACGACCGCGCGTCCGGCCGGCTGCGGGACCGCGCGAACGCGGCGCTGTGGTCGGTGGGCGCCGCGCTGGTGATCGCCGCGGTCGCGGTGATCGCGCTGGCCCTGGTGATCCGCCGGACGGTCGTGAGGCCCGTCGCGTCGCTCGGCGAGCAGGTCCGCGAGGTCGCGCAGGGCGACTTCGCGCACCGCCTCGACGTGTCCGGCCCCGCCGAGATCAACGAGCTGGCCGTGATCATCGACGCGATGCGGCGCCGGATCATCGACGAGTGGCGGACCAGCACCGAGCGGGCGGCGCTGCTGGACGACCAGGCCGGGGAGCTGCGCCGCTCCAACGCCGAGCTGGAGCAGTTCGCCTACGTCGCCAGCCACGACCTGCAGGAGCCGCTGCGCAAGGTGGCGAGCTTCTGCCAGATGCTCGAACGCCGCTACGGCGACCAGCTCGACGAGCGCGGGCGGCAGTACGTCCAGTTCGCGGTGGACGGCGCCAAGCGGATGCAGGCGCTCATCAACGACCTGCTCGGCTTCTCCCGCGTCGGCCGGATGGCCCGTCCCGAGGACGCGATCGACCTGAACGAGGTCGCCCGCCAGGCGCTGGACAACCTCGCCGCGCTGATCGAGGAGACCGGCGCCGAGGTCGAGGTGGCCGACCTGCCGGTGGTGCCGGGCGAGCGCACCCAGCTGACCCAGCTGTTCCAGAACCTCGTCGGCAACGCGATCAAGTTCCGCCGCCCCGACGCCCCGCCGCGGGTCGCCATCGACGTCCGCCGCGAGGGAGACGAATGGGAGTTCACCTGCGCCGACAACGGGATCGGCATCGAGCCCCGCTACGCCGACCGGATCTTCCTGATCTTCCAGCGGCTGCACGCGCGGGACGAGTACACCGGCACCGGCATCGGGCTGGCGCTGTGCAAGAAGATCGTCGAGTACCACGGGGGCCGGATCTGGCTGGCCGGCGAGGAGCGCGGCGAGGACGACCCCGGCACCACCTTCCACTGGACCCTTCCCATCGGAGACGGCGATGAATGACGGCGCGCGCCCCATCGAGGTGCTGCTGGTCGAGGACGACCCCGGCGACGTCCTGCTGACCACCGAGGCCTTCGAGCACAACAAGGTCGCCAACAAGCTGCACGTGGTGAACGACGGCGAGCAGGCGATGGCGTTCCTGCGCCGCGAGGGCGAGTACGAGGGCGCGCCGCGTCCGGACCTGATGCTGCTCGACCTGAACCTGCCGCGCAAGGACGGCCGGGAGGTGCTCGGCGAGGTCAAGGCCGACGAGGACCTGCGCAGCATCCCGGTCGTGGTGCTGACGACGTCGGAGGCCGACGAGGACATCCTGCGCAGCTACCACCTGCACGCGAACGCCTACGTCACCAAGCCGGTCGACTTCGAGCAGTTCGTGTCGGTGGTCCGCCGGATCGACGACTTCTTCGTGACGGTCGTCAAGCTCCCCCGCTGACGCGCCCCGGGTCGGCGCGGGAGTCGCCGCCCTCGGCGCGGGAGTCGCCGGCTTCGGGGCCGCGGGCTTCCGGGGCGCCGTCCCAGTCGACGCAGAC
Source organism: Actinomadura montaniterrae (assembly GCF_008923365.1). Lineage (GTDB taxonomy): Bacteria > Actinomycetota > Actinomycetes > Streptosporangiales > Streptosporangiaceae > Spirillospora > Spirillospora montaniterrae. The sequence goes on along the minus strand of NZ_WBMR01000126.1, from coordinate 23,644 downwards.
GATCACCGCGTCGTCGGCCGGCTCGCCGCCCTCGTAGTACGCGAGGTAGTGCCGGATCAGCGCGCGGACGGCCTCGGGCGGGCTCTGCAGCCGGGTGTCGCGCAGCGCGTGCAGCAGCGCGACCGCCCCGTACGGCTGCCCGTCCGGGGACAGCGCCTGGTGTACCCCGTCGCTGACGATCACCAGCCGGTCGCCGCGCTCCACCGCGAACTCCTCGACGACGTAGCGGCTGTCGCCGAACATGCCGAGCGGCAGCTGCTCGTCGAACTCGATCGCCTCGGTGAGGTTGCCGCGCATCCGGTACAGCTTCGGGGAGCCCGCGTCGACCGCCCGGACCCGTCCGGTGGCCAGCTCGAACTCCATCAGCAGCGTCCCGACGCTCAGCTCGCCGCGGTGCAGCGCGTACACCGACTGGTCGGCCACGACGGCCTGCTCGGCGATGTCGGCGCCGGACCGGCGCGCGTTGCGCAGCGCGCTGACCGCGAGGTGGGTGAGCGCCGCCGCGGACGTGCCCGTGCCCATCCCGTTGCTGACGGTCAGGGTCAGCCGGTCGCGGGACGCGGTCCAGTCGAAGTTGTCGCCCCACACCGCGTACGCGGGCTCCAGCTGCCCGGCCAGGCTGAACCCCGCGGTGTCGCGGGACAGCGGCGGCAGCAGGTCCCACTGCATCTCGGCGGCGACGGTCATCCGCGTCCGCCGCCGGATCCGCCGGAACAGGTCCGTCGCCGCGTCGGCGATCTTCATCGCGCGGGCGAGGGCGTCCGCCGCCGGGGCCAGCCACGCCGGTTCCGCCTCCTCCGCGCCCGCCTCCCCGGGGACGCGGACGGTCAGCACCCCGAGCCGCTCGCCCTGCACGGTGAGCGGGAGGTGGAGGAGGCGGCCGCCGATCCGCCCGGACCGCTCCCGGTCGGGGCGCTGCCCGGCGAACGCCCGGCCGGGCCCGGTGTTGTCCAGCGGGACGTCCTCGGCCGCGGGGTCGCGGCCGAACGTCTCCGCGGCGCCGCGGACGGCCGGGACGAGGAACGCCTGCCGGTAGTCGATCAGGAGCACCTCGGCGCGCGCGCCCGGCCAGTGCCGGGCCAGCTCCGCGGTCGCCGCGGCGACCAGCTCGTCCGGCCGGGCCGACCAGATCGCTTTCTCCAGCGAGGCGGACGCGTCGCCGCGCCCTGGACGGGAAGGCACAGGTTCCCTCATCTCGTTCCGGGACGGAACCGGCCCGGGATGCCGCAGAAGACGTCGTGTGTAACAGTGGAGGGCATGGTGGACACGTCGGGTGAGGACGCGGCCCGGTCCGCTGCCGCCCTCGACGCCGCCGCGTTCACGCTGATGAGCGTATGGTCGCACGCGCACAACGCGCCGGACGTCCCGGTGCCGTCCACGCAGCTGCGGGCGCTGTTCATCCTGGAGCGCGGGCCGGTCAACATCAGCAGCCTGGCCGCCGGCCTGGACGCGCTGGTGTCCTCGGCGAGCCGGCTGTGCGACCGCCTGGAGGCGGCGGGGCTGCTGATCCGCGACCCCGGCCGGGACCGCCGCGAGGTGACCGTCCGGCTCACCGCGGACGGGCAGGCGCTGCTGGACCGGCTGCGCGTGCGGCGGCGCGCCGAGCTCGCCGGCGTGCTGGAGGCGATGCCGGCGCCCGCGCGCGCGGCGCTGCTGTGGGGCCTCGCGGAGTTCCACGAGGCGGCGTCCGGCCGCGACACCGGCGGCGGCTCGTTCCCCATGCTGGCCTGATGCCCCTTCTCCCCCGGCTCCATCATCCCGCGAAACATCCTTTCAGTCCCACAAAACCGAGTATTTGCCGAATCTCCCGCTAAACGGAAAACAGACGGCAATTATTCGGGCGCTTTCCCGGACACGCCGCGCTCATTTTCGCCGTTTACCGAACGGACGCCTCCACCACTACTAGCATCCGGCTCCATGGCGACTGACAATGCCTTTCCCGATCACCGCGGCCGGACCGCCGGGAGACCCGCGGGGGCGCCCCGATGACCGCCCGCCGTCCCCGCTCCGGCGACGCCGCGCGGGCGCGCGTCCCGGCCGTCCTCGCGGCGGGCACCCTGCTCGCCGGCGCGGGGATCGTGCTCGGCGGCTGCGGAGCCTCGCCCGCCAACACCGCGTCCGCCGGCGGCGCCAAGCGGCCGCCGCAGGCGCAGGCCCCGGCCGGCACCGCCGGTGCCCCCGAGGCCACCACGTACGCGAGGCTGAAGGGCGTCCCGCGCGACGACGCCCCGGGCGGCGCCACCGGCGGCCTCGTCGTCCACCCGGCCAAGGCCGTCCCCGTCCTCGACAAGCCCGGCGGACGGACCGTCGCCACGCTCCCCGCCCAGGAACTCGGCGGCCCCACCTGGGTGCCCGTCGTGGAGAGCTCCGGCGACTGGCGGCGCGTCCTGCTGCCCAGCCGCCCCAACGGCGCCACCGGCTGGATCGCCGGCACCGCCGACGGCCTGCTCACCGCCCACACGCCCTACACCGTCAAGGTCGACCTGTCGCGGCGCCGGCTCACCCTGCTCAAGGCGGGCAAGCCCGCCGGCGCCTGGTCCGTCGCGGTCGGCGGCGCCAAGACCCCGACGCCCACCGGCCGCACGTTCATGCTGGCCGACCTCGCCCCCGCCAAGAAGACGCCCAGCCCGCTGGTGCTGCCGCTCGGCACGCACTCGGCCACCCTGGACACCTTCGGCGGCGGCCCCGGAACGGTCGCCCTGCACGGCTGGCCCGACCGCTCCGTGTTCGGCAAGGCCGTCACGCACGGCTGCGTGCGCGTGCCACCGGACGCGCTGCAGGCCCTCGCCAAGGTCCCGCTCGGAAGCCTCGTGTTCATCGACGACTGAGCCCGCACCGGGCCGCCGCGCCGGGCCGCCGCGCCCGGCGCCCTCGTCCGCCCGCGCTTCCGGGACGTCACGAACCCCGCTCGACGGCGCTCCGCCGTCCCTTCACCCAAGACCCACACGATCGGAGACGATCCATGCACGCCTTCACTCGCCTGACCGCCGCCGGCCTGCTCGCCGCCGGCCTCACCGCCGGCGCCGCCGCGGCCACCGGCCCCGCGCTCGCCGCCCCGCCCGATCCCGCCGGGTCCGGCTCCGCGTTCGGGCTCGCGTCCAGCGGCGGGCCGCTCGGCGCCGTCCCGCCGGTGCCCGCCGTCTCGTCCGACGCCGGGCCCGCGCGCAGGAGCCTGCTCAACGAGGACCGGCTCAAGGCCGTCCGCGCGTCCGCGCTGAACGTCGCCGCGGCACCCGCGAACGCCCGCTCCAACGTCGCGGACCTGGCCGTCCCCACCGCGAAGCTGAAGGCGGGCGCCGTCACCGCCACCTGCCGCGACGCCCAGGGCGGCGCGCACCTGACGCGGGCCACCGTCGCGGGCAAGCGCCTCGACGCGACCCCGCCGCCCAACACCACCGTCCCCGTGGACGTCGAGGGCGTCGGACGCACCTCGCTCGTCCTCAACAAGCAGCAGCGCCTGCCGAACGGCAGGCTCGCCGTCACCGCCATGCAGCTGAACCTGCCCGGCGGCAAGGGCGCCCTGCGCGTCGCGTCCGCCACCTGCGGCCGCGAACCCGCGCAGCGTCCCGCCGAGGCGCCCGCGCCGAAGCCGGTCAGGCACCACGACCTGCCGGTCACCGGCTGACGGCCTACAACGGCGACGGCCTGCTCCACGGTCCCGTACAGCTCGAACACCTTCGCCAGGTGCGTCACCTCGAAGACGTCCCGCACGCCCGGCGGGCCCCCGGCGAACACGATCTCCCCGTTCAGCGCCCCCAGCCGGCGCGACACCCCGATGAACACGCCGAGGCCCGTCGAGTCGAGGAACGTCGCCCCGTCGAGGTCGATCACCAGCCGCCGCGCGCCGTCCTCGACGAGCCCGAGCAGGAACACCCGCAGCCCGGGGCTGCTCCCGACATCGACATCGCCCGACACGGCCACGATCGTCTGGTCGCCATAACGGCGCCGGCGCACGGTGAAGTCCACGATATTTGCCTACCAGACGCACCGCACCGGCCGAAGCGACCGGGCCGCACGAATGGCGCGAAAATCCGGCCTCAGCCGGCGAACGATTTCTCGAAATGCACGATCGCCCCGTTTCGCTGGACGCGATCGAGAATGTGGACCTCCTCCGTGCACGCCCGCATCAGCTGCAGTCCGCGGCCGTGCTCGGCGCCCGGCGGCGCGGGCGGCCCGTCCCACACCCGGTGCCCGGTGTCGCCGCCCTCGGCGGTGCTCACCACGGCGCCGCCATCGATCACCTCGACGACGCACTTCGCCCCGTCCATCCGGGCTCTGACCTCGTAGTCCTTGCCCGCGGTGGCGTGCTGGATGACGTTCGCGCACGCCTCGCCCAGCGCCAGCGCGATGTCGGCGCGGACCTCCGGCGGGACGCCCAGGCCGCGCAGAGAGGCGTCGAGCGTATGCCTGACCAGCGGAGCGCTCTCGGCGTTCCTCGGCAGGGTCATCTCGAGGACGACCTCCATACCATGCGCCTCCGTTCCCTCGCTAGTGGCAAGAATTCCCAGTACCGCACTCCGGAAACTCCGGCCATCCGGCAAGGCTCGCTAGTCGCCCATCGCGGCCATCACCTTCGCGCCCTCCCCGGCCAGCTCGTCCAGCGGGAAACGGGCCAGATCGTGCCGCAGCACCGTTTCCGCCGCCTCCAGCGCCGCTCTCGCGGTGATCATGCAGGTCCCGGCCCGTTCGATGTCGCCGAGCCCGATGCAGTCGAAGGCGACCTGCGCGTCGTGAATCGTCATCCGCAGCTGCCGGACGACCTCGTCCATCCCCATCCGCGTCCCCCCGTCGGCAGATTTCACGCCGCATCCTAGGACGCGCACCGCCTCAAGATCATGATCGCCGCGCGGGGGTCAGCCTTCCTCGACGCGTCCGGCCAGCTCGCGGGCCCGCGCGACCTGCTCCTCGTCCATCCCCTTGTAGTCGCAGCCGCGGCGCTGCTCCTCCTGGTCGTCGATCCACCGGGCGTGCGCCTCCCAGGCGGCCTGCTTGCTGACGCCGAGCGCGGCGCCGATCTGCGACCACGACGCGCCGGCCTCCCGCGCCGTCCGCACCGCGAGCTGCCGCCCGTACACCGCCTTGCGCGCGATGACCTCGCCGAGCGCGAGCCGTTCGAGGGCCTCCTCGCGCAGCAGCGGCACGTCCCCCATCGTGTCCCGCACCCACAGCTCGTCATGCCGCCCCGCCGCCGTCAGCAACGTGAACTCTCTCTCGATCCCCTCAGGAGTGATCATGCCCACCACCCTGACGTCAACCCACCCTGACGTCAAGCCCCCCTGACGTTCCATCGGGCGATCAGACAGGCTCGGCTCCGTGGCCAGTGGCGATGGCGTCGATGTGGTGGGCCAGTTCGAAATCCTTGGCGGTCAGGCGGTGTCCGGCGTCGTGGGTCGTGATGTCGAAGCGGATGCGTTGCCAGGTGATGTGGATGTCGGGATGGTGACCGACTTCGCGGGCCTTGGCTGCCACGTACATCGCCAGGTGGACGGTCTCGTGGTAGCTGTGCCGGTAGGTCCGGGTGATGGCGTTGCCAGTGCGTTCCCAGCCGGGGAGGTCGGCCAGGCGGGCGGCGATCTCGTCGTCGGTGAGCGGTTCGGGGGCCATGGGCGTCTCCTCGTCAGGTGACGGCGCCGATGCTCTCGCCGAGTTCGCGGCCTTGGGCAGTGTGATTCCAGCGTGCGGCGTGCGAGGGCAGGGCGCCCAGTTCCAGCGAACGGCGCGAGGACGCTTGGATCGTCCGGCACGCCGAGCTCACGGGACGCTGGGCGGACTACCGGCTGAAGAGGTGGTCACGGCCTTCGTTGGTTTGCGGCGAGTCGTCGTTGTGGGACGGCGACTCGCCGCGAGGGTCAGGCGTGGTTGAGGTGGAGGCCGGGGTAGGGCCAGTTCTCGATTTTCAGGAGGTGGCCGGTGCTGGAGGCGGTGACGTAGGCGGTGCGCATGTCGGGGCCGCCCCAGGTGATGTTGGTGATGCCGGGGTCGTCGTCCACGTTGATGTCGACGAAGCGGACGAGGTCGCCGTCCGGGCCGATGATCGAGATGCCGGCGTGGACCATGGACGCGACGCAGACGTTGCCGTGGCCGTCGACGCCGAGCGAGTCGAAGTTGACGTAGTCGGGGGCGGTGTAGAGGAAGTTGCCGCCGCCGGAGCCGCCGAGGGAGCGGCCGCCCTTGATCTCGCCGGGGGCGGTGACGTCCCACCACCAGACGCGGGCCGTGTAGGTCTCGCTGACGTAGAGGCGGGTGCCGTCGGGCGACAGGCCGATGCCGTTCGGGCCCTCCATGCCGCCGGCGATCTGCTTGATGGACGAGCCGTCCGCCTTGGCGTAGTAGAGGCGGCCCTTGTCGCCGGTGACGCCGTCGCTCTTGCCGTAGTCGGTGAAGTAGATGCCGCCGTGGGCGTCGACGACGAGGTCGTTGGGGCCGCGCAGCGGGACGCCGTCCGCCTCGGTGTAGAGGGTCTCGACGGAGCCGTCGGACAGGTCGACGGCCTGGAGGCTGCCGGTGGTGTAGTCGTCGGGGATGCCGCCGGCGAAGACGAAGCCGCCGACCTCGAAGCGGCGCAGGCCGCCGGAGTTGGCGATGTAGACGCGGCCGTCCGGGCCGAGCGCGGAGCCGTTGGGGCCGCCGCCGGTCGTCGCGGCGACCGACGTGGTGCCGTCCGGCTTGACACGGGTGAGGGTGCCGCGGTGGATCTCGACGACCAGCACGTCGCCGTCCGGCAGGACCGTCGGGCCCTCCGGGAACAGCAGCCCGCTCGCCAGCTTGGTGATCTTCATGTGCTTTCCTTTTCGCGGACGGCCGGCCGCGGCCGCCGTCCGTGTCGGGCCGAGGACGGCGGCCAGGCCGATGCCGGAGATCAGGGTCCGGCGGGTGAGGCTCACGCCATCGCCTTGAGGATCCGGCGGGCGGTGCTCTGGATGTGGACCTCGTCGGGGCCGTCGTAGAGGCGGGCCTCGCGGGCGTGCCGGTACATGCGCGACAGCGGGAGGTCGTCGGTGAGGCCGGCGGCGCCGTGGACCTGGACGGCCCGGTCGACGACGTTGTGCAGCATCCGCGCGCCGACGACCTTGATCGCGCCGATCTCGATGCGTGCCTGGTCGCCGGCGTCGATCTGCTCGGCGGCCTGGAGGGTGAGCAGGCGGGACGCCTGGATCTCGGTGTAGGAGTCGAACACGTGCTGCTGCATCAGCTGCTTCGCCGACAGCGGCTCGCCGAACGCGACGCGGGTGCCGAGCCGGTCGCACATCAGCTCGAACGCGCGCTGCGCCTGGCCGAGCCAGCGCATGCAGTGGAAGATGCGGCCGGGGCCGAGGCGGTCCTGGGCGATGACGAAGCCGTGCCCGCGCGGGCCGAGGAGGTGGTCCGCGGGGACGCGGACGTCCTCGTAGGCGACCTCGTAGTGCCCGCCGTTGAGGCCCAGGACGGGCGTCTCGCGGACGATCCGGTACCCCGGCGTGTCCGTCGGCACGATGATCATGCTGAACGCGCGGTGCGGGGCGGTGCCCTCGGGCTCGGTGCGGCACATGACGGTGGTGTACGCGGCCTGCGCGGCGCCCGTCGTGAACCACTTGCGGCCGGTGATGATCCACTCGTCGCCGTCCAGGACGGCCTTCGTCTGCAGCTGGGTGGGGTCGGAGCCGGCATGGGCGGGCTCGGTCATGGCGAAGCTCGGCGACACCTCGCCCGCGACCATCGGGGCGAGGTAGCGGTCGCGCCAGCGGGGGCTCGCGTACTTGTGCAGCATCAGCGAGTCCTGGAGCGTGAACGTGCCGAGGGCGAGCTGCCCCCATTCGCTGCGTCCCTGCACCTCGTTGACGTACACGTAGTCGAGGAACGGCAGGCCGCCGCCGCCCAGCTCCTTGGGGTGGCCGAGCGCCCAGAGGCCCTCCTTCTTCGCCTCGTCGCGGAGGCGGAGGAGGGTGTCGCGGTCGCCGGCGTTGAGGGCGGGCTCGGCCGGCTCGACGCGCTCGGTCATGAACGCGTGGACGGCGTCGCGGACGCCCCGCACCCGGTCCGGGACGGGGAACAGCATCAGCTGCCCCCGGTGAGGTCGGCGGAGATGTCGCGGTTGCCGTAGCCCTCGGGGGCGGCGACCTCGACGATCGGTTCGGGACGGTCGTCGAACTCCAGCCGCAGCGCGCGCGACATCGTCGCGTGCATCTCGTACATGCAGGTGATGTAGGTGAGCTGCAGGATCTCCTTGTCGGACAGGTGCTTCTGCAGGATCTCGAACACCCGGTCCGGGACGCGGCCGCCGTCGAGGACGAGCCCGTCGGTGTAGGCGAGGACGGCGCGTTCCAGCTCGGAGTAGCAGTCGGCGGTCTGCCAGTGCGGGATGGACTCGATCTTGTCCTCGGACATGCCGAGCGCCCGCATCTGCTTGCAGTGCTGCGAGAACACGAACTGGCTGCCGCGCGCCCAGCCGGCCCGGCACTGGCCGAGCTCGCGCAGGACGGGGTCGAGGGAGGCGTTGCGGTAGAGGGCGAAGCCGCGGACGGCGTGCCGGAACACGTCGGGGTCCTGCGCGAACACCGTCCACCAGTCGCCGGGCGAGCCGGTCGCGGTGCCGTGGTCGACGGCCGGGTCGCGGTCGGGGGCGAACAGGTGGTCGTAGAAGAACAGGATGCGTTCGTCGGTGACCTCGGCGCGGGGGATCTCACGCAGGCGCGGCATTGCTCTTCTCCTTGGGGGCGGTGCGGTCGGCGGCGGTCTTCGGCGTGTGCGAGACGTCGGACTCGTCGAAGGTGCGGGTCCAGCAGGCGAACTCCAGGAGGATCCCGTCGGGGTCCTGGAAGTAGAAGGAGCGGACGAACACGCCGTCGTCGAACGTCGGTGCCACGCCCCACTCGCTGTCGTCGTGGTTGAGGATCGGGCTGACCTCGACGCCCTTCTCCTGGAGCCTCGTCCGGTACTCCTCGAACTTCTCGACGGGGACGTGGAACGCGACGTGGTTCATCGACCCGACGGCGCTGAGCAGCTCGCCCTGCTCGGGACGGGTCTTCGGCGCGGAGATGCCGGGGACGCCGTCGGGCGCGTCCGGGAACCAGAAGAACGCGACGCAGTCGCCGCCGCCGCAGTCGAAGAAGAAGTGCTGCCCCATCCCGGCGGGCAGGTCGAGGGTCTTGATCAGCGGCATGCCGAGGACGCCGGAGTAGAAGTCGATCGTGCGCTGCATGTCGGACGAGACGAGCGCGAGGTGGTTGATCCCACCAAGGTCGAACTCTTTGTTCGCGGGCATTCGGGGTGCCTCCTTCAGAGGGGAGCGGCGTAGCGGGTGCGCAGGTCGCGCTTGAGGACCTTCCCCGCGACGTTGCGCGGGAGCTCGTCGACCACCTCGACGCGGCGGGGGACCTTGTAGCCGCCGAGGTGCTCGCGGGCGAAGGCGATGACGTCGCCGGGCGCGGCGGACGCGCCGGGCCGCAGCACGACGGCGGCGCAGACGGCCTCGCCCCAGCGCGGGTCGGGGACGCCGAAGACGGCCGCGTCGGCGACGTCGGGGTGCCGGTACAGGACCTGCTCGACCTCGCGGGAGGCGACGTTCTCGCCGCCCGTGATGATCATGTCCTTGATGCGGTCCACGATGTAGACCATGCCCTCGGCGTCGCGGCGGACAACGTCGCCGGTGCGGAACCAGCCGTCCCGGAACGCCTCGGCGGTCAGCTCGGGTTCGCGCCAGTAGCCGCGCATCACCTGGTCGCAGCGGACGACCATCTCGCCGGGCTCGCCGGGCGGGACGTCGTCGAAGTCCGGGTCGACGATCCGGATGTCGGCGAGGTCCATGACGCGTCCGGCGGCGGCGAGCAGGTGGGTCTCGCCGGCGGCGGCGCGGCGGTGCTCGGCGGTCCCGAAGTACAGGATGTTGCCGCCGAGCTCGCTCATGCCGAAGCCCTGGTAGAAGTCGCAGCCGAGGACGTCCATGCCGCGCCGCAGCACCTCGGCGGGGATGGCGGACGCGCCGTACCCGATCGCCTCCAGCGTGCCGAGGTCGTGGTCCTCGATGCCGGGGTGGCCCAGCAGGAACGCGATCATCGTCGGGGCGAGGCCGGTCTGGGTGACCTTCCAGTCGGCGACGAGCCGCAGGAACGTCTCGTTGTCGTAGGAGCGGACGATCCCGACGGTGGCCGAGCGCAGGTGGTTGACGAGGACCGCGTACCCGCCGACGTGGCAGAGCGGGAAGCAGAACAGGAACACGCTCTCGTCGGGGATCTCCCACTGGGACGCCGAGCTGATCACGCCGGTGGCGAGGTTGCGGTGGCTGAGCATGACGCCCTTGGGCGTGCCGGTCGTCCCGCTGGTGTAGACGAGCCAGGCGATGGAGTCCTCGTCGGGGCGGGGCGGCTCGGTGGCGGGCGCCGCCGCGACGAGGTCGGCATAGGCCCGGTCGCCGCCGCCGTCCAGGCCGACGACGACCTTCACGCCGGGCATCTCGTGCCGGTGCTCGGCCATGGCGTCGAGGTACTCGCCGCTGACGACCAGCACGGACGCCTGCGCATGCTCGACCAGCGCGGTGATCTCGGACGGGTGGAGCCGGTGGTTGAGAAACGTCAGCGCCATCCCGGCGGCGGGGACGCCGTAGTAGAGGTCGACGTACTCGGGCCGGTTGCCCGACAGGACGGCGACGCGGTCGCCGGGCTCGGCGATGGTCCGCAGCGCGTTGGCGGCCCGGCGGACCCGGTCCCGCAGCTCCGCGTAACCGATCACCTGGTCCTCGAACCGGAGCGCGGCGCGTTCCGGGTGCTTGCGCGCCGCGTACTCGACGATGTCGCTGATCAGCATGGCCGCACCGGCGCCTCCCCGAAGTTGACTTGACAGTCATATCAACTTGCTCGATGCTCGGATACTGTTCCTGCGAACATCGGCTTGTCAAGCCCCCGCGGGGCGGCGGTCCACGGCGAAAGGAACCACGGCATGGCGGACACGGGTGCCGGCGAGAACGCGCAGGCGCCGCTGACCGAGCGCGGCGCCCGCACCAGGGAGCGCCTCATCGCCGCGGCACGCGAGGTCTTCGAGGAGCGCGGCTTCCTCGACACCCGGGTCGCGCACATCGCCCGGCACGCCAAGGTGGCCTACGGCTCCTTCTACACGTACTTCCCGTCCAAGGAGGCCGTCTTCCTGGAGGTCGCCGACCGGCTGTTCGAGGACATGACGCGGCACTCCTTCACCACCGGCGACCCCGGCACCGACTCCGCCGAGCCCGCCGCGCGCGTGCGCCGCGCCAACCGCTCCTACTACGAGGCGTACCGGCGCAACGCCAAGATGATGGCGATCATCGAGCAGGTCTCCACGTTCAACGAGGAGTTCCAGGAGATGCGGCGCAAGCACCGCGCCGAGTCCGTCGGACGGTCCGCGCGGGCGATCGAACGCTGGCAGCGCGCCGGGCTTGTCGACCCGGACCTCGACCCGGAGATGACGGCGCGCGCGCTGGCCGCGATGGTCGACCACTCGCTGTACCTGTGGCTCGTCCAAGGCGACGACACGTCCGACACCGAACGGCTCCTGGACACCCTCGACGCCCTCAACGTCCGGGCCCTCGGCCTGCGCCCCACCCCCTGAGAACTCCCCCGAAGGAGACCCGCGTGTACGAGGAACTCGCCGACCGCTTCATCGCCGCCATCACCGGCGGCGACGTCGACACGCTCCGCTCCCTCTACGCGCCCGGCGCGCTGATCTGGCACAACGGCCCCGGTGCCGGCGGCGGTTCGGAGCAGAGCGTGGACGACAACCTCCGCACGCTGCGCTGGCTGTCGCGCAACCTCGGCGACTTCCGCTACGAGGAGATCCGCCGGGACGCGCTGCCCGGCGGGTACGTCCAGCGGCACGTCCTGCGCGGCACCCTCCCGGACGGGTCGCCGCTGGAGATCGCCGCGTGCCTGTTCGTCACCGTTGACGGCGACGGGCGCATCGCGCGCATCGAGGAGTACGCCGACACCCGCGGCAGCGACCCGCTGCGCGACCTCGCCGCCGCCCAGCGCGCGGCCCGCGCATGACCGCGCTGGAGTCCGCGCTCGCCGCCCGGCTCGGCGCGGACGTCACCGGCCTGCACCGGCTGTCCGGCGGCGCGAGCCGCGAGACCTGGTCGTTCGACGCGGACGGCCGCGCCCTGATCCTGCGCCGCGACCCGCCGACCTCGCCCGACGCGGAGGCGATGGCGCGGGAGGCCGCGCTGCTGGCGTCCGCCGCGCGCGCCGGCGTCCCCGTCCCGTCCCTGGTCGACCACGGCGACGACCTCGCCGGCACCCCGTTCCTGATCATGGAGCGGCTGGCCGGGGAGACGATCCCGCGCCGGCTGCTGCGCGACGAGGCGTTCGCCGCCGTCCGGCCCCGGCTGGCCCGCGACCTCGGCGGCGTCCTCGCCCGGCTGCACACGATGGAGCCCGTCCCCGGCCTGCCGGACGACGACCCGCTCGCCGCGATCACCGCCTACTACGAGGCGTTCGACGAGCCGCGCCCCGCCGTCGAGCTGGTGCTGCGGTGGCTGCGCGAGAACCGGCCCGCCGCGTCCGGCCGGCGCACCGTCGTGCACGGCGACTTCCGCAACGGCAACCTGATGATCGCGCCGGACGGCGTCACCGGCGTCCTGGACTGGGAGCTCACCCACGTCGGCGACCCCGCCGAGGACCTCGGCTGGGTGTGCGTGAAGGCGTGGCGGTTCGGCTCCCCGCATCCCGCCGGCGGGTTCGGCTCCCGCGAGGACCTGCTCGCCGGCTACGCCGACGCCGGCGGCACCCCGCCCACCCTTGAAGAACTGCGCTGGTGGGAGGTCTACGGCACGCTCCGCTGGACGATCCTCTGCCGCCACCAGGCCGAACGCTTCCTCAGCGGGTCCGACACGTCGATCGAGTACGCCGTGCTGGGACGGAAGGTCTGCGAGCAGGAGCACGACATGCTGCTCGCGCTCGGCCTGACGTCGCCCGTCACCGTCGAGGACCCGCTCGCCGCGTCACCGGCCACGGCGGACGGCTCGGCGCCGCACGACCGGCCCGGCGCGTCCGCGCTGATCGACGCCGTCGGCGCGTTCCTGCTGGAGGCGGAGCAGCCCGACGAGCGGCTGCGCTTCCATGCCCGCGTCGCCGCGTCCGCGCTGCGCATCGCGCGCCGCGAGCTGCTGCTGGGCGAGGCCCACCAAGCCGCACACGCCGCCCGCTTGCGGAAACTCGGCTGCGAATCCGACGCCGACCTGGCGGCCGCCATCCGCGAGGGCACCCTCGACGACCGCCGCGACGAGGTGGTCGGCGCGATCCGCGCCTCCGTCGTCGACAAGCTCACCGTCGCCAACCCGCGCCACCTGGCCCTCCCCGGCTGACGCGGCGCACCGTCCCGCCCGCGCCGCGGCGGGCGGGACGTCCCGCCGGGACGTCCCTGCGGGGCGAACGGTGATCTCGCCGTCGGCGGGCGTACGCCGTCCGTTCATGTCGCGGACGCCCGCGCGCACGCATCGTTCGCCACCCTAACGAACGTGAACACTCCTCGCATGGGCATCCCCCAGCGGCTCGCCGAGCGCATGAGCATGGCCGAGCAGCACGAATACCTCCACTCGAAGTTCTCCCGCCGCGGCCTGCTGCGCGGCGGCGCGGTCGCCGCCGGCTCCCTCGCCGCCGGCGGCCTGCTCACCGGCAACGCCAACGCGGCCTCCCCGTCCGCCCCGCGGCTCCTCGCCCCGTCCGCCGAGCAGGTCGACGGCTCACTCGTCGCGCCGATCGGCCGGCACCTGGCGTTCGGCGCCGACCCGCGGACGCAGATGACCGTGTCCTGGCAGGTCCCCGTCCCGGTGAAGAAGCCGTTCCTGCGCATCGGCACCCACCCGTGGAACCTCTCGCAGCGCATCCAGGCGGAGGTCCGCAGCCTCCACACCCCGGCCGGAGTCGGGTCGAGCCCCGATTACACGCAGTACTACCTGCACGTCCAGCTCGACCGGCTGCACCCCGGCACCACCTACTACTACGGCGTCGGGCACGACGGCTTCGACCCCGCGAGCTCCCACCTCGCCGGGACGATCGGGACCTTCACCACCGCCCCCGCGCGGTCGTCGAAGTTCACCTTCACGGCGTTCGGTGACCAGGGCGTCAGCTACCACGCGCTCGCCAACGACAGCCTGATCCTCGGCCAGAACCCGGCGTTCCACCTGCACGCGGGCGACATCTGCTACGCCGACCCGTCCGGGTCGGGCCAGACCAGCGACTCCTTCGACGTCCGGACGTGGGACCAGTTCCTCGCCCAGACCGAGACGGTCGCCAAGCAGGTGCCGTGGATGGTCGGGTACGGCAACCACGACATGGAGGCCTGGTTCTCGCCCAACGGGTACGGCGGCGAGGAGGCCCGGTTCCAGCTTCCCGGGAACGGTCCAGACCCGAAGAACCTGCCGGGCGTCTACACGTTCGTCTACGGCAACACCGCGGTCATCTCGCTGGACGCCAACGACGTCTCCTACGAGATCCCCGCGAACCAGGGCCTCTCCAAGGGCAAGCAGACGGCGTGGCTGGAGGCGCAGCTCAAGTCGCTGCGGGCGCGGCGCGGCATCGACTTCATCGTGGTGTTCTTCCACCACTGCGCGTTCTCCACGACGAACCAGCACGCCTCGGAGGGCGGCGCGCGCGACGCGTGGGTGCCGCTGTTCGAGAAGTACCAGGTCGACCTGGTCGTGAACGGCCACAACCACGTCTACGAGCGCACCGACGCCATCAAGGGCAACGCGGTCGGCCGGCAGGTGCCGATCGGCGGCACGGCCCGTCCGGAGAGCGACGGCGTCGTGTACGTGACGGCGGGCGGCGCGGGCAGGAGCCTCTACAGCTTCCCGGTGCCGGACTCCTACGAGGGCAACGAGAAGCCGCTCGACTCCGTCGCCACCTACGTGTGGGACAAGGGCGGCAACAAGGTGCCGGAGACGGTCCACTGGTCGCGGGTGCGGTTCACCGGCTACTCGTTCATCCGCGTGGACGTGACGCCGGCGCCGCGCGGCCGGACCTCGACGCTGTCCGTGCGGGCGCTGGCCGAGAACGGCACCGAGGTCGACCGCTTCACGATCGCCCGCCCGTCCCGCGCCTGAGGCCGTCCGGTCTCAGCGCCCGCACGCGCCCGGGCGTCCGCTCCGCCCGGGCCCGGCCCCCCGCACCACGCGCCCGGGCGCTCGCTCCGCCCGGCTCGGGGCGCCGTACCTCGCGGCGGGACGCCCCCCCGGCACCGGCGGCCCGTCCCCGGCGGGACGGGCCGGCGCGACGGCGCGGGTCAGGCGGGCAGGTCGGTCACGCGGGGGGCGACCAGGCCGAACAGGTCGCCGATCGTGGTGAGGGCCGCGGCGTGCAGGGCGTCCGCCGCGATCGGCGCGCCGTCCGGGCCCGCCAGCGGACGCGTCGCGCACGCCTCCGCGACGACGGTCGGCCGGTAGCCGAGGTTGAAGGCGCCCTGCGCGGTGAACTGGACGCACATGTGGGTCATGAAACCGGCCAGGATCAGGTCGGGTCCGGCGTCGAGGCGGCGCAGCACGTCGAGCAGGTCGGTGTCGTGGAACGAGTTCGGGAACCCCTTCACCACGACCGTCTCGCCGTCGCGGGGCGCGGCGGGGTCGGCGATCCGGCCGATCTCGGCGCGGATGTCGTACGGGCTGCCCTCACCGCCGTCGTTGACGACGTGCACCACCGGCGTCCCGGCGGCGCGGGCGCGGTCGAGCAGCCGGGACGCGGCCTCCAGCGCCCGGTCGGCGCCGGGCAGCGCCATGACGCCGGTCCGGTAGGTGTTCTGGAAGTCGATCATGATCAGGGTGGCGGTGGACAGCGCGGGCGGCGCGCCGTCCAGGCCGATCACGTCGCGCAGGGTCGTCGAAACGGTCATCTCGTCCTCCTGGAGCATTCAGGGAATCGGAATTCGGGCAGGGCCGGGCACCGGCCTGACCGGCCGGTACGCGGAGAATGCGAGGTCAGGCGGCGGTGCGGAACCGCCGCCGGTAGGCCGCCGGGGTCGTGCCGAGGCGCCGCCTGAACGCCCGGTGCAGCGTCTCCACCGAGCCGAGGCCGCACGCGGCGGCGACCCGGTCGAGCGGCTCGTCGGTGCCCTCCAGCAGCCGGCGCGCCGCCTCCACCCGCGCCGCCTCGACGTAGGCCGCCGGGGTGGCGCCGGTCTCGCGGCGGAAGACGCGGGTGAAGTGCCGCTCGCTGAGGCACATCCGCTCGGCGAGCGCCGCCGCCGACAGGTCCGCGGACGGGTTCGCGGTGATCCAGGCGCGCAGCTCGTCGATGTCGCGGCGCTCGGCGGGCGCCTGCCACAGCGGGACGCTGAACTGGCTCTGCCCGCCCTGCCGCTTGAGGTACATGACGAGCTGCCGCGCGACCTTCAGCGCGAGGCGTTCGCCGTGGTCCTCGGCGACGAGGGCGAGCGCGAGGTCCATGCACGCGCTGATCCCGGCGCCCGTCCACACGTTCCCGGACCGGACGTAGATCGGGTCGGGGTCCACGACGACGTCGGGGTGGTCGGCGGCGAGCCGGTCGGCGGTGGCCCAGTGCGTCGTCGCCGTCCGGCCCGCGAGCAGGCCGGCCGCCGCGAGCAGGTGCGCGCCGACGCAGACGGACGCGACGCGGCGGGCGTGCCGGGCGGTGCCGGCGATCCAGCGGACCAGGTCCGGGTCGATCACCGGCGCGCCGGCGCGGTCCACGGCGCCGGGCACCACGAGGGTGTCGACCCGGTCCCCGACCTGGTCGAACGTCAGGTCGGTGGCGAGCCGGACGCCGGCGCTGGTGCGCACCTGGCCGCCGTCCGGCCCGGCGAGCAGCACCTCGTACGGCGTGCCGCCGGACATCTCCCGGTTCGCGACCGCGAAGACCTCCGCGGGCCCGGTGACGTCGAGGAGGTCGACGTCGGGGAACACGGCGATGACGACACGGTGCGAAGCGGACATGCCTCCATTGTCGCGGGCGTGCCCGATGACCGCCATGACCAGGTTCTGGCATATCCGGCCATCGGGACCGCCCCCGTCCTGCTCAGGCGGCGGCGGGGACCTCGGTGAGCACCGCGCGCTCGCTGGACTCGCGGAGCCAGAGCGCGGTGGCCAGCGCGGCGAGCAGCGACGCGGCCGCGCACAGCACGAGGCCGACGGAGAAGCCGTGCGCCAGCGCGTTGAGGGCGGCCTCGGCGGGCGGCCCCGGGATGCCGAGGACGGCGAACGGGCCGCCCTTGTCCGCGGCGGCCGTCGCGGCGGCGACCTGCGGCGCGGGCGTCCCCGCCGACGCGAGCCGGCCGGGCAGGGCGCCGGTGGCGGCGCTGAGCGCGACCGCGCTGACGACGGACGGGCCGACGCACATGCCGAAGTCGCGGGCGGTGCTGATGGCCGCGCTCGCCATGCCCGTGTACGACAGCGGCACCGCGTCGATCGCCGCGGACGTCATCGCCGACACGATGAACAGGAAGCCGATGCCCTCCAGCAGCAGCGGCCCGACGTGGACGGCGAGGGACGCGTTCCCGATGGGCAGCGCCGCGAGCCAGAACTCGCCGGCCGACAGCAGGAGCAGGCCGCCGGTGACGAGGCGGCGCGCGCCGAACCGCCGCATCATGCGCGGCAGGACGGGGCCGAGCAGGCACGGCACGCCTTGCAGGATGACGAAGAACACCGCGGCGTGGATGCCGGTCTTGTGCTGCAGCGCGCCGATCCGGATGCTCAGCGCGTAGACGCTGCCGAGGAAGGAGAACATGCCGATGACGGCGGCGCCCGCGGCGGCGGAGAAGGCCGGGACGCGGAACACGGCCAGGTGCAGCATCGGCGCGGCGACCCGGCGTTCGATCAGGACGAACGCGACGAGCCCGGCGACGCCGGCGACCAGCGCGACGATGGTCCTCGGCGACGTCCAGGACACCCCGGCGCCCTCCACGATCCCGTAGAGCAGCGCGAACATGCCGACGGCGACGGCGGCCTGGCCGGGCCAGTCCAGCGAGCGCCCCTCGGGCGACTTCGACTCGCGCGCGAACAGGGCCGTCACCGCGAGGCTCAGCAGCGCGAGCGGCGCGACGAGGTAGAACGACGCGTGCCAGGAGACGTTCTCGGCGAGCGCCCCGCTGACGACGACGCCGAGCATGGTGCCGAGCGACATGCTGAGCGTCCAGGTGGCGACGCCGCGCGAGCGCTGCTCGGCGGTGGCCGCGCCGGCGACGGCGATGGCGAGCGAGGTCGGGATGAGCGCGCCCGCGCCGATGCCGGCGAGCGCCTGCCCGGCCCAGAGCTGGTGGACGCTGTGCGCGGACCCGGAGACCAGCGCGCCGGCGGCGAGGACGGCGGTGCCGCCGATGAGGACGCGGCGCCGTCCGAGCAGGTCGCCGAGCACGCCGAAGGACAGCTCGAGGATGGCGGTCGGCAGCAGGAACGCCGAGGTCACCCAGGCGAGCGCGACGCCGTCGGCGCCGAGGGACTCCTGGATGGTGCCGTTGATGGGCGCCGGGACGACGTTGGCGATCTGCGACACCATGATCGCCAGGCAGGCGGCGGCGAGCGTCCCGCCGCCGGAACGCCGTGAGGGTGGGTTCACTGGGGTGCTCCTTGGTGGGGAGCGGTTCTCCGCTCCGCAGTGGCCCCTAATGTGGCGACGAGCGGCCCGATTTGAGAAATTGATTCGCTGGATGCTGATCATCCGTGCGGCGGATGGGCGGCGGCGCGGGCGGGGCGGGACGCGGAGCCATCCGTCCCGTCGATGACCGGCATCCGGAATAACGATCACCCGCGGTCTGGTGGCGCGCCCGCGGCCTCTGCTTCCTTTGGTGGGCCCCCTGACCTGAGCGAACGCACCACGCCGGGCAGCATCCGTCGGCCGAAGGTTGGTACCCGTGTGCACCTGCGCATCCCACCCCGCTGAACACCCCGCTGAGCACCCCTCCGCAGAAGCCGCCCCGGCTCCCCGCGCCGCCGGGCGCCGGACGGTCCTCCGCGCCGCCGTCCTCGGCGGCGGTGCCGCCGCGCTCGCGGGCCTCACCGCGCAATCCGCGGACGCCGCACAGGCTGCGCCCGGCGGACGGCAGCCTGGCCATCGCGGCACGGAACTCGTCCTGCTCGGCACCGCGGGCGGGCCGCCGCCGCTCGCCGCCCGGACCGGCATCGCGTCCGCGCTGGTCGTCAACGGCCGCACCTACGTGATCGACGCCGGGCGCGGGGCCGTCACCCAGTTCATGCGGGCCGGGCTGTCGATGCCGTCCCTCGCGGGGATCTTCGTGACGCACCTGCACGCCGACCACACGGTGGACCTGTTCTCGTTCCCGCTGCTCAGCGCCGGTGTGGTGGGCAGGCAGGGCTTCCAGAAGCCGATCGACGTGTACGGGCCGGGCTCGGCGGGACGGCTGCCGGACGGCCCGCCACCCGGCTCCCACTGGGTCGGCGCGGACGATCCCGTCCCCGGCGTCGCGGCGCTGCTGCGGCTGTCGAACGCGGCGTTCGCCTACTCCACGAACGGCTTCATCGCCGAGCACATGGGCAGCGACCCGGCCGACTACGTCCGGGTCCACGAGATCCAGCCGCCCGCGTCGGCCGGGGCGAGCGCGTCGAACACCGCGCCGCGCATGGACCCGTTCCCGGTGATGGAGAACGACGACCTCAAGGTCACCGCGATCCTCGTCCCGCACGGCCCGGTGTTCCCGGCGCTCGCGTACCGGATCGAGACGGAGGACGGCGTCATCGTGTTCTCCGGCGACACGGCCCGCACGCCGAACGTCCCGCGGCTGGCGGCGGGCGCCGACGTCCTCGTCCACGAGGCCTTCCACCGGGACGCGGTCGCGGCGATCGGCTACCCGCCCGCGGTCGTCGAGCACATCGGCGCCGTCCACACGGAGGTGGGCGAGCTGGGTGCGGTCGGCGTCGAGGCGGACGCCCGGCACGTCGTGATCAGCCACATCACGCCGGCGGACCCGGCGGCCCTGTCGGACGCGGCCTGGCAGAAGGCCGCCGACCGCAGCGCCCGCAAGGCCCGCTACCGGGGCCGGATCACGCTCGGCACCGACCTCGCCCGCTTCCCCGTCGCCAAGCCCCGCCGCTAGCGCGGCCGCAGGTCAGGGGTAGCCGCCGGCGCGGCCGATCAGGGCGGGGGCGGGCGTGCCGAGCAGGTCCGCGAGCCAGGTGCCGGTCTCGGCGACGGCGGCCATGTCGAAGCCGGTCTCGACGCCGGAGCGGTGGAGGGCGTAGAGGAGGTCCTCGGTGGCGATGTTGCCCGTCGCGGCGGGCGCGAACGGGCAGCCGCCGAAGCCGCCGGTGCTGGCGTCGAGGGTGGTGACGCCGAGGTCGACGGCCGTGAGCGCGTTGGCGTAGCCGGTGTTGCGGGTGTTGTGGAAGTGGAACCGCAGCGGCGTGCCGGGGGCGGCCTCGCGGACGCGCGCGGTCAGGTCGCGGACCTGCGCCGGGACGCCCACGCCGATCGTGTCGGCGATCGCGATCTCGAAGGCGCCGGCGGCGTGCGCGCGGCGCGCGATCTCGGCGACGCGCTCGGGCGGCGTCTCGCCCTCGAAGGGGCAGCCGAACGCGACCGCGATCGTGACCCCGGCGGGGACGCTCGCGTCGTGCGCGGCGGCGGCGATGCCGTCCCAGGCGTCCAGCATCTCGGCCATGGTGCTGCCCTGGTTGCGCATGGAGAACGTGTCGGACGCGACGAGCACGACGTTCACCTCGTCGACGCCCGCCTCAAGGGCGCGGTCGAGGCCGCGCCGGTTGAGGACGAGCCCGCTGTAGGAGACGCCGTCGCGGCGCGGGACGCCCGCCATGACCTCCTCGGCGCCCGCCATCTGCGGGACGCGCTTGGGGTTGACGAACGAGACGGCCTCGATGCGGCGGGCGCCGGCGTCCACGCAGCGGGCGATGAAGGCGATCCGGTCGTCCGGGGCGAGCGCGCGGGCTTCGTTCTGCAGCCCGTCGCGGGGTCCCACTTCGAGGACTGTTGTATGCAACTTCGCCTCCAGCTTGCGAGTTTCGACCCTGATGTGACTATATTGCATGCAATCACAGCGAGGGAGGCGCGATGGCGCGGGCGACCGACGCGGCGTACGACGCGGTCCGGCGGATGATCCTGTCCGGCGAGGCGGCGGCGGGCAGCCGGCTCGGCGAGGCGGAGCTGGCCGAGGCGCTCGGGCTGTCGCGCACGCCCGTCCGGGAGGCGCTGCAGCGGCTCGGCGCGGACGGGCTCGTCGAGGTGCTGCCGCATCGCGGGGCGCGGGTCGTCCAGTGGACGCGGCGGGACCTGGAGGAGATCTTCGAGCTGCGGTCGCTGCTGGAGCCCTACGCGGCGGCGCGCGCGGCCCGGATGGCGCCCGGCGACGACGTCCTCGCCGACCTGCTCGCCCAGTGCGACGCGATGGAGGCGGCGGTCGCCGCCGGCGACCTCACCCGCGTCGCGCAGCTGAACTCGCTGTTCCACGCCGCGGTCATCGACGCGTCCCGCAACCGGCGGCTCCCGGCGATGCTGACGTCGGTCATGCACGCCCCCCTGATCGTCGGGACGTTCCGCCGGTACGACGCCGGCGCGATGGCCCGCAGCATGAACCACCACCGCGAGCTGGTCGCCGCATTGGCGGCCCGCGACCCCGGCTGGGCCGAGTCGGTGATGCGCGCGCACATCCGCGCCGCCGCGGCCAACCTGACCGGCGCGGACGAGACGGAGGAAGAACGATGACAGGTGCGCTCGGAGACCTCCGGGTCGTGGAGATGGGCCAGCTGCTCGCCGGCCCGTTCTGCGGGCAGCTGCTCGGCGACTTCGGCGCCGAGGTCGTCAAGATCGAGCCGCCGGGGTCCGGGGACCCGATGCGCGAGTGGGGCCGGGAGAAGCCGCACGGCATGTCGCTGTGGTGGCCGATCCTCGCCCGCAACAAGAAGTCGGTCACGCTGAACCTGCGCACGCCGGAGGGCCAGGCCCTCGCCCGGAAGATCATCGCGCAGGCGGACGTGCTGGTGGAGAACTTCCGCCCCGGCACCCTGGAGCGCTGGGGCCTCGCGCCCGCCGACCTGCAGAAGGAGAACCCGGGGCTGATCGTCACCCGCGTCACCGGCTACGGGCAGGACGGCCCGTACGCGCCGCGCGCGGGGTTCGGCTCGATCGGCGAGGCGATGGGCGGCATCCGGTACGTCACCGGCGACCCCGACAAGCCGCCGTCCCGGGCGGGCATCTCGCTGGGCGACGAGCTGGCCGGCACGTTCGCCGCGCTCGGCACCCTCGTCGCGCTGCACGCCCGGCACCGCACCGGCCGCGGGCAGATCGTCGACTCGGCCCTCTACGAGGCGGTCCTCGCGCTGATGGAGTCGCTCGTCCCGGAATGGGAGATCGCGGGCTACCAGCGGGAACGCACCGGGTCTGTGCTGCCGAACATCGCGCCGTCCAACGTCTACCCCACGCTGGACGGGCCCGTCCTCATCGCCGCGAACCGCGACACGATCTGGCGCCGGCTGGCCACGCTGATGGGCCGTCCCGAGCTCGGCGACGACGAGCGGTACGCGACGCACGGCGCGCGCGGCACCAACGCCGAGGAGCTGGACGAGCTGATCGGCGCGTGGACGGCGGGCCAGAGCTCCGACGCGCTGCTGGAGCTGCTGCACGAGAACGGCATCCCGGCCGGGCTCACCTACCGCGCGAAGGACATGCTCGCCGACCCGCACTACAAGGCCCGCGAGGCGATCATCCGGATGGCGCATCCCGACTTCGGCGACTTCCCGATGCACAACGTGTTCCCGAAGCTGTCCGACACGCCGGGCGAGGTGCGCGCGCTCGGCCCGTCCCTCGGCCAGCACAACGCGGAGGTCTACGGCGGCCTCCTCGGCCTGTCCGCCGGAGAGATCGCGTCGCTGCAGGAGGCCGGCACCATCTGAGACCTGCGCGGATGGGCCGCGTCCCACCGGGCATCCCTCCCGTCAGCGGCGGCGGGATGCGAGACTGGGAACCGGGGGAACGGCCATCTGCGCGCTGCCACGCTTCGTCGGCCGCGGCGGGGTCCTGGAGGACATCGGCGCCGCGCTGGACGGCGCGCGCGCCTCGCGCGGCGGGCTGCTGATCGTCACCGGCGAGCCCGGCATGGGCAAGACCCGGCTGGCGCAGGAGGCCGCCGCCCGCGCGGGCGGCCTCCGCGTCGTGTGGGCCGCCTGCCCGCCCCGCGCGGCGGCGCTGCGGCCGTGGGCGACGGTCGTCCGCGCGCTCGCCGGCGCCGGCACGTCCCCGTACCTCGACGCGCTCCTCGCGGGCGGCGACATCCCGGCCGGCGACCCCGAGACCGTCCGGTGGCGGCTGCCGCTCGACCTCGCCGACGTGCTGGAGGCGGCGTCCGCGCGCACGCCGCTGCTGATCGTCCTGGACGACCTGCACGACGCGGACGCGTCCTCGCTGCGGCTGCTGGCGGACCTGGAGCCCGCGCTGCACCGGATGCCGGTCGCCGTCCTCGCCACCGCGCGGGAGGACGAGACCGCCTGGCGGGGCCGCGCGGACGTCTGGGCGGCGCTGCTGCAGTCCGGCGCGTGGACCGCGCTGGAGCCGTTCACCGCCGGGGACGTCGCCGCGCTCGCCGCCGCGGCCGGCCCGGACCCGGCGCCCGGCGCCGTCCGGACGATCATGCGCCGCACCGGCGGCAACCCGCTGCTGGTCACCGAGCTGATCCGGCACGGGGCCGCGGGCGGGGCGGGCGCGCTCGGCGACGCCGTGCCCGCGTCGGT
>NZ_WBMR01000125.1 GCF_008923365.1 Actinomadura montaniterrae | reverse complement strand
GGGCGGGTCGGCGCAGGCGGGCGGGTCGGCGCAGGCGGGCGGGTCGGCGCAGGCGGGCGCGTCGGCGCAGGTCGGAGGCATGGCGGTGGGGAGTTGCGGGCATGGCCGTGGACATGGCTTCTGACTCCGCGCAGCCCGTCCTGGAGGAACTCGACCAGGAGGAGTGCCTGCGCCTCATCGCGCCCGGCGGCATCGGCCGGATCGCCTTCGAGGACGGCGAGGGGCCGACGGTGGTCCCGGTGAACTACGCCGTCGACGGCGAGTCGGTGGTGTTCCGCACCTCGCTGGAGGGCCGGGTGAACCGGAGCCTCCTGACCGCCGTGCCGGGCGGGCAGGTCCGGGCGGCCTTCGAGGTGGACGCGTTCGAGGTCGGCACGCACGAAGGGTGGAGCGTGCTGGTGCGCGGCGGCGCGCATCCTCTGGAGGGCGAGGAGAAGGAGCGCGCCGTCCGGGTCGACCCGTGGCCCGGGGGCGAGCGGGAGGCGTGGTTCAGCCTGTCCGCGGCGGAGGTCAGCGGACGGCGGCTGCGGCGGCCGTGAGCGCGCGCCCCGGCGGCCCTAGGGTTGGGGGATGGACTCACCTCCCATCCGTGTGCTGATCGTGGACGACGACGCGCTCGTCCGGTCGGGGCTGTCGATGATGCTCGCGGGCGCCGGCGACCTGGAGGTGGTCGGGGACGTCGCGGACGGCGCGGAGGCGGTGCCCGCGGTGAACGAGCACCGCCCGGACGTGGTGCTGATGGACATCCGGATGCCGCGGCTGGACGGGCTGGCCGCCACCGAGCTGCTGCGCGCGCGCCGCGACCCGCCGGAGATCATCCTGCTGACGACGTTCGACACCGACGACCACATCCTGCGGGCGATGCGCGCGGGCGCGAGCGGCTTCCTGCTGAAGCACACCCCGCCGCCGGAGATCATCCAGGCGATCCGGCAGGTCGCGGCCGGGGAGCCGATGCTGTCGCCGGCCGTGCTGCGGCGGATGATGGCGTTCGTCGCGGACGCGGGCGGGGATCCGCGCAAGGCCCGCGCCCGCGAGCTGCTGGAGCGGCTCAGCGAGGGCGAGCGGGCGGTCGCGCTGCGGGTCGGCCAGGGCAAGACCAACAGCGAGATCGGCCGGGAGCTGTCGCTGAGCGTCGCGACGGTGAAGGCGTACGTGTCGCGGCTGCTGACGAAGCTGGAGCTGAACAACCGGGTGCAGGTCGCGCTGCTGGTGAACGACGCCGATCTCGAGGCGACGTAGTCACTCGCGGGGGCCGAGCGGGACGTCCTTGAGCAGCACCGCCGCCGCGAGGCCGACCGCGAGCAGCGGCAGCCCGGCGAGGAACAGGTCGGAGAAGGCCTGCGCGAACGCCTCGGCGACGCCGTGCCGGACCGGGCCGGGGAGGGTGCCGAGCACCTCGGGCCGGACGGCGTCGCCGAAGGCGGGCACCTTCCCGGCGGGGACGCGGCGTCCGACCTCCTCGGCGAACCGGCTGGAGACGATGCCGCCGAACACCGCCATCCCGGCGGCGGTGCCGAGCATCCGGGACGCGAACACGCCGGAGCTGGCCGCGCCGAGGTCCCGCTTCGGCGCCGCGTTCTGCGCGATCAGCATGACGACCTGCTGCGACAGCCCCGCCCCGAAGCCGAGGACGGCCATGTAGAGCCCGGCCGTGACGAGGCCCGTGTGCACGTCCATCGTGGCGAGCAGGGCGACGCCGGCCGCGCTGACCGCCATGCTGGCGGCGGGGAGCCGGTGGTAGCGGCCGGTCCGCGCGATGTGCCGGCCGGCGCCCATCGACGCCGCCAGCAGGCCGATCATCATCGGCAGGAGCAGCAGTCCCGACTCGGTGGCGCCGACTCCCCCGACGACCTGGAAGAACATCGGCAGGTACGTGGCGAGCCCGAAGCCGGTAGCGCCGCCGACCGCGGCGACGGCGCACGCCACCGCGAACGACCGGTCGCGGTACAGCCGCGGCGGGATGATCGCCTCGGCGGCGCGGCGCTCCACGAGCACCCAGGCGGCGAGCAGCACCGCCGAGCCGGCGGCGAGGGCGAGGACCTCCGCCGAGTCCCACGCGTACCGGGTCCCGGCCCAGCTGGTGAGGAGCGTGAAGCAGGTGACGGCCGCGCCGAGCAGGGCGATGCCCGCGTAGTCGATGCGGGGACGCCGGTCCGGCCTCGGCAGCCGCAGGAACGCCAGGGTGAGCGCGGTGGCGGCCAGGCCCAGCGGCAGGTTGACGTAGAACACCCACCGCCAGGACGCGTGGTCGGTGAGGAAGCCGCCGACCAGCGGGCCCGCGATGCTGGACACGGCGAAGATCAGCGCCGAGTAGCCCTGGTAGCGGGCCCGCTCGCGGGGTTCGAACAGCTCTCCCGTCAGCGCGAACATCGAGCTCATCAGGCAGCCGGCGCCGGCCCCCTGGACGACCCGGAACCCGATCAGCGCGTCCATCGACGGGGCCGCCCCGCACGCCGCCGAGCCCGCCAGGAACCCGATGAGCCCGACGAGGAAGACCGGCTTGCGGCCGAACAGGTCCCCGAGCCGTCCGGACAGCGGGACGGTGACGCTGGTCGCCAGCACGTAGGCGGTGGAGACCCAGGCGAGCCGGTCCAGCCCGCCGAGGTCGCCGACGATCGTCGGCAGCGCGGTGCCGAGGACCGTCGCGTCCAGGGACGACATCAGCGCGGCGAGCATGAGCCCGCCGAACACCAGGACCCGGTGCCGGTGGCTCATGCCCGCCGGCGCGTCGTGCGCGATCGTCATGTGCGCTCCTCATTTCTGTGCTGTAAGCACATGGATGCTAAGCACACGGATATGAGAGACGCAACCGGACTAGACTGGGCGGCATGACCGACGAGGCACTGCACGCCGTCGAGCGGAACATGGTCAAGCTGCGCCGCGGCATGTCCCGCCAGCGGCTCGGCAGGGCGGCGATCCGGGACCACAACCTGCCCGTCGACGTGCAGGTCCTGCACGTCGTGGACGTGGTCGACGAGGGCCCCGACGAGCCCGGCCAGGAGATGAGCGTCGGCCTGGTCGCCACCCGCCTCGGCGTCGACGCCTCGCGCGGCAGCCGCATCGTCGCCGAGGCCGTCAAGTCCGGGTACGTCCGCCGCGTCGCGTCCCAGGCGGACGGCCGCCGCATCCACCTGGAGCTGACCCCTGCGGGCCGGTCCGTCGTCGAGGCGACCCGCCGCACCCGCCAGGAGCACTTCGCCAAGGCCATGCGGGACTGGACCGACGCCGAGCGCGCCGAGTTCGCCCGCCTCCTCGGCCGGTTCGTCGGCGCCTACGAGGGCTGACCGCGACGGCGATTTGGCCCGTCCATGACCTTTTGGGAAACGGTTCGCTACCGTGCGTGACTAATGTCGGGAGTATGAGCTCCGACGCCGACCTGGACCGGATCGTCGACGCCGCCACCCGGCTGTTCGCCGAGCTCGGCTTCGACGGGACGTCCCCGCGCCTGATCGCCGACGCGGCGGGCGTCGATCCCGCGTCCGTCGACCGGCTGACCGGCGGCAAGACCGAGCTGTACCGGGAGGTGATGCGCCGGGCCACCGACGCCGAGAAGGCGGCGGTCGGCGGGGCGGCCGGCGGTTTCACGCCCACCCGGCAGGGCGTCGAGCGGCTGCTCGACGAGTACCTCGACTTCTACTCCGCGCATCCCGAGTACCTCGGGCTGTGGCTGCACCGCCGGACCGGCGACGCCGCCGACACCGCCGACCTGGAGGAGCAGTACGTCCGGCCGCGGCTCGGCGGGATCGTCGAGGCGCTGCGCGCGGAGGTCCCCGACGACGTCGACCTCGACCTGACGGTCTGGACGATCCCCTGGGTGATCTCCGGGTTCCTCAGCCAGCGCGCGCTCGGCACGCGCGTGGACGAGGAGGAGGCCGAGACCGACGGGCCCTACCGGAGGGTCTCACCGGCCGAGCTGGAGCGCTTCCGCGCCCACCTGCACATGCTCCTCGAACGCATGCTCATGCTGCCCGACGCTCCGGACGGGTGACCTCAGGGCAGGGCGACGGGTTCGAGCCGGGGCCGTTTCGCGGTGCGGCCGTCGCCCGAGGAGCGGCCGCGCAGCCGCCGGACGACCCACGGCCCCATGAACCGGCCCGCCCAGGCCGCCTCCGTGCCCGCCCGGCGCCAGGCCGGGACGGGCGGCAGCGGCGGGAGCGGATCGGACCAGGACGTTCCGTCGCCCGGGAGCCCGAGGGCGTGCGCGGCCGCCGCGGCGATGCGCGCGTGCCCGAGCGGGCTCGCGTGGATGCGGTCGAGGCTCCACAGCCGCGGATCCGTCGTCACGGCATGCGGGAACGTGTCCACCACCAGGGCGCCGTGCCGCCCGGCGGCCGCGCGGATGCGCGCGTTGAGGTCGATCACCCGCGGCCGCAGGTGCCGCACCAGCGGCGCGATCTTCGCGACGTCGGGGAAGGTGAACGTGAGCACCCGCGCCCCGGCCCCGGTGAACGCGGCCAGCATCGCGTCCAGTTCCGCTGCCACCGCCGGGGCGTCGAACCCCGGCCTGACCAGGTCGTTCATGCCCGCCATGACGGTGACCAGGTCCGGTTCGAGGGCGAGCGCCGCGTCGGTCTGCTCCGCCCGCACCCCCGCCGCGAGCCGTCCCCGCACCGCGAGGTTGGCGTAGCGGAAGCCGTCCTCCTGTGCCGCGAGCAGCTCGGCCAGCCGGTCGGCCCAGCCCCGGTACCCGGTCCGCTCGTCGCCGTCGTTGAGTCCCTCGGTCTGGCTGTCGCCCACCGCGACGTACCTGAGGTAGCCCATCAGCCGACCCGCTGCCTCAGCACGGCCAGGGCCCATTCGCCCCATTGCTCGTTCTCGCGCTCGAACGCCAGGCCGCGCATGAGCGTCAGGTAGGGCCCGACGCGTTCGGCGTGCGCGAGGAACTCCTCCTCGGTGCGGCCGTCCAGCAGCCGCGCCCGGAGCCGCTCGAACCGGGCGATCTTCGCCCGCGCCCACTCCACCCGCTCCTCGACGGCGGACCGGACGCCCTCGGCGTCGCCGGCGTCGACGGCCTGCACCATGACCATCATCTCGTCGCGGATCGCGCCCGGGCGCGGCGGCCCGGCGGTGAACTCCCGCAGCTCCCGCCGTCCCGCCTCGGTCAGCGAGAACAGCCGCTTGTTCGGCCGCCGCTCCTGCTCGACGACCCGCGCCTGGACGAGGCCGTCCTCGCGCATCCGGTCGAGCTCCCGGTACAGCTGCTGCGGGGTGGCCATCCAGAAGTTGGCCACCGACGCGTCGAACCCCTTGGCCAGGTCGTACCCGGACGCCTCGCCCTCCAGCAGCGCGGCCATCACCGCGTGACGCAACGACATGCCCCGACGATAACCCCGGTTGATTACTCAAATTATTGAGTACCACAACATGTGATCATCCCCACGCTCCCCCTACCCGCGTCCGCCGGCGCGGGTGGCGGTGACGGTGACGGTGGCGTAGGGCATGGTGAAGGCGCCGCCGAGCGCGTCGATGGCGGCGCCGACGCCGTCGAGGACCTCCGCGACCTGGTCGGGGGGCAGGCGGGTGAGGGTGCCTTGGGTCGGCATCTGGTCCAGCCACTCGTCGCGGGTGTAGGTGCGCTCCCACTCGAACCGCCACTGTTCGGGGGTGGCGAATCCGCCGGCCTTCTCGATGCCCGCGGCGGCCTTGTCGAGGATCGGCTGGTAGGCGTCCAGCCCCTGCTTCGCGGCCTGACCGGCGGCGCGCACGTTGAACGGCGAGTCCGGCGCGACGCGCTGGTAGGTCTCGACGAAGGCGTCCGTGACCTCGTCCGGCAGCTGGAACACGTGCCAGAAGACGGCCAGGCGGCCGGAGGGACGCAGGACCCGGGCCGCCTTGGCGGCGCCGGCGACCGGGTCGACCCAGTGCCAGGCCGTGCCGGCGACGGCGGCGTCGAACGTCCGTCCGGCCGGGTCCCAGTCCTCGATGGTCGCCACCTCGACGTCGACGCCCGTGCCGCGCGCGAACGCGGCCATCCGCGCGTCCGGCTCCACGCCGAGGACCCGGCACCCGGCCGCCTGGAATTGCCGCGCCTCGATGCCGGTGCCGCAGCCGATGTCGAGGACGTCGCGCCCCGGGCTGCCCGCGATGATCCGTTCGATCAGCGCGTCGGGGTACGGGGGGCGCGTCCGGTCGTAGCGTTCGGTGTCGGCGCCGAAGGACTCGGCCACGTCCCGGTGCCGATGGGTGTCTGGGGTGGAGATCCGCTCCGGCGGTAGAGTGGTCATGTGCCCACTATAAATGGGCGGTCGCCCACTCTGTCAACGGGCGCACGGAGGGAGAGGTGCACTGTGCCGACCGGAGTGGCCCTGCGGGACGCGCGCCAGCAGCTGTTCGACGCCGCCGAGCGCATCCTGCTCCGCGACGGGCCGAACGCGCTGACCAGCCGGGCCGTCACCACCGAGGCCGGCTGCGCCAAGGGCGTGCTGCACCGGCACTTCGACGACTTCGACACCTTCCTCGCCGAGCTCGTCGAGGACCGCATCGCCCGCGTCGAGGCGCAGGAGGCGGCGCTGTGCGCGTCGGCCGGGACCGGGACCGTCACCGGCAACCTCGCCGAGGCCCTGACCACCGTGTTCGAGTCGGTCGCGGTGGCCATCGTCGCCCTCATCACCTCGCGGGACGAGCTGCGCGCGAAGCTCCGCGCGACCCGCCCCACCGGGGTCCCGCTGGCGTCCGAGGCGACCGCGATGATCGCCTCCTACCTCGCCGCCGAACGCGACCTCGGCCGCATCGCCGCCGACGCCGACATCGACACGCTCGCCCCGATGCTGGTCGGCGCGGGACACCTGGTCTTCGCCGACCGCACCGGCCCCCGCCCGGACGCCGAGGCGGTCCGCAAGGTCGTCACCACGACCATCGCCGGCGTCGCCCGCGACCGTTGAGCTATGGCGTGTTGCCCTTCTGCGGGACCGCATGAGGGCGACACGCCACAACCGGACGATCCGGGGGGCGGGTCAGGCCGCTCGCGCGCAGCAGCCCGGGGTGAGGACGAGCAGGGCGGCGGCCAGGGCCGCGATCGCGAGCATGGCTCCGCGCAGCCCGACGGCATCGGCCCACAGCCCGACGTAGACCGGGCCGAGGAGGAACCCGAGGTAGGACACGGTCGTGACGACGGAGGTCGCGCGGCCCCGGCGGGACTCCTCGACGTTGCGGGACACGATGCCGAGCAGCGTCGGGAACAGCACCGCCGTCCCGGCGGCGGCCACCGCGAGGCCCGCCCCCGCGACAAGCAGCGTCGGCGCCACCGCGATGAGGGCCGCGCCGGCCGCCGCGGCCGTCGCGCCGCCGAGGAGAACGGCGCGGGCATGAGCCGCCCCGAGTCCGCCGGCGGCGAAGCGGGTGACCGCGACAACGCCGGCGAACACGGCGGGCGCGACGGCGCTGAGCCCGCCGCCCGAATGGAGTTCGTCGTGGGCGAAGACCGCGCTCCAGCTCTGGTGGGCGTTCTCCCCGGCGAATCCGAGCGCGCCCAGCGTCCCGATGAGCACGAACGGGACGATCCGGCCCCGCCCGGTCGGAGCCGCCTCCGGTACGTGCTCGCGCGTTCGACCGGCGTCGTCCAGCGCCTTGAACAAGGCGCCGCCGGCCATCAGAGAGACGACGGCCACGGCCGCGAACGGGACCGCGACCGGCAACGATGCGGCCGACCCGGTGGCGAGGCTCGCGAGGACCACCAGACCTGAGAAGACGCCGTGGGCGCGGGTGATGACGGGACGCCCGGCGATCCGCTCCGCGCGGCCCGCGACCGCGTTCATCGCCACGTCCGCCGCCCCGCTGGTCGCGCCGACGACGGCCAGCCCCGCGCACAGGGCCGCCAGGTTCACCGCGGTCAGGACCATCGCGGCGCCGGCGCAGCCGAGGGCGGCGATGGCCGCGCCCGCGACCCGCGGTCCCCAGCGATCGAGCGCCCGGCCCATCAGCAGCATCGCCGGGAGGGCGCCCGCGCCGACGAACAGCAGCGCGAAGCCGAGCCGTCCGTCGTCGAGGCCGGCCTGCTCCCGCACCCGCGGCACGGAGGCGCCCCACACGCCCCAGAACGCACCGAACGCCGCGAAGGCCACGATCGCCGAAACGATCAGGCGGCGCGGCGACCGAACCGGCATATCCGACATATGTGTAACGATACACAGCTTCGCTAGGGTGGTCGCCATGGAATCGTCCGCGGATTCGAAGCGGGTGACGCTCGCGCAGGTGGCCGAGCTGGCCGGCGTGTCGGTCATGACCGCCTCGTACGCCTACAACCGGCCGGAGCGCGTGTCGGACCGGGCCCGGTCGAAGGTGCTCGACGCCGCCGAGCGGCTGGGGTACGCCGGTCCCGACCCGAGCGCCCGGTCGCTGCGCCGAGGCAGCACACGCACGCTCGGCGTCGTCATGGGCGAGCATCTGAGCTACGCCTTCGAGGACCCGGAGGCGGCGTCCTTCCTGGCGGGCATCGCCGACGTCTGCGCGGACCGCGGGTACGGCATGACGATCCTGCCGATCACGGGCGCCGCCGATGACGGCCGACGCGTGACCGAGGCCGCCGTCGACGGGTTCGTCGTCTGGACCACGTCTGACGATGACCCGGTCCTGTCGGCAGTTCGGGCCGTGAAGCGTCCCGCCGTGGTCCACGGAGGTCCCGAGGTCGCCGGGCTCGGGCTGGTCGGCATCGACAACCGCGCGGCGGCCCGCGCGGTGGGCGCTCTCGCGTTCGCGGGCGCGGAACGTCCGGCCGTGGTGAGCTTTCCGCTCTCCCGGGACCGGATCAGCACGATCACCACGGGCATCGATCCGGCGGACGTCCTGTTCCCGGTGACGCGCGAGCGGCTGGAGGGCTACCGGCTCGCGGCCGAGGACGCCGGCATCGCCTGGCGCGACGTGACGGTCGCCGTGTGCGCGCGCAATGACACGGCCGAGGCCGAACGGCTAACGGCAGCCCTCTTGACCGCCCCCGAGCCGCCCGATGCGATCGCCGCGATGAGCGACCAGCAGGCGGCCGGGGTCGTCCACGCCGTCCGCGCCGCGGGCCGCGCCGTCCCCGGCGACGTGGCGGTGACCGGGTGGGACGACGCTGCCGTGGCGGAACAGCTGGGCCTGACGACCGTCGCGCAGTCGCTCCGCGACCAGGGCGCCGCCTGCGCCCGCGCCGCACTGGGCGAAACCCCCGACGCACACGCCGCCGAGTGGTCCCTCGTCCCCCGCACCAGCACCCGCCCCTGACCGACGCCCTGGCCCGGGACGCAGCGGCACCCGCCAGCCAGACCGCCCCCGCGCTCCGCAGGCGCCTCACGTCCGCCTACGCGCCGTAAAGCCCACGCTTGACGTCACCGAGAAACGCCGCCCACGCCGTCAAGCTGAAAGCCAGCACCGGCCCCGCCGAATCCTTCGAGTCCCGCGCCACAACGCGCTGCGTCACGCTCGCGACCTGCACGCACTCGGTGCCCTGCCCGGAACTATGACTGCTGGTCCGCCACCGCACTGCGGACGTCTCCTGCCCGCTCATAGGTCGTGAGCCCCGCGCTTGACGTCAGCCAGGAACGCCCGCCACTCCCCCGGGCTGAACGTCAACACCGGCCCGGACGGATCCTTCGAGTTGCGCGCCGCGACGCTCTGAGGCAAGCAGGCGACCTCGACACACTGGGTTCCCTGACCCGAACTGTGACTACTGGTCCGCCAACCAGCACCGGCAAAGCTCCGCTCACTCACGCGTCATATACCCCGCGCTTGACGTCGGCGAGGAACGTCTGCCACTCCCCCGGCGTGAACGCCAGCACGGGCCCGGACGGGTCTTTCGAATCCCGCGTCGCGATGGTGCGCCTCGGCTCCACAAGACCCACCTGCACACATTCGGTACCAGAACCACCGCTGTAGCTGCTGGTCCGCCATTGGACGGTGTAAGGAGTCTGCTCAGTCATAGTTCGGAGACTATCTGTTCGATCAGCTCACGGGAATCACTTTCAGGAAGTGCGATTTCGCGGAGAAGGTCGAACGTTCTCCTGTAGTGATCGACGTCTGACGGCTCGTCCACATACCACGTCCGAGTCATGCTGTGAAGGGTCACCACCTCGAGCAGTCCTTCCGGGCCTACTCCCATGATGGTGAATGCACCGTCCAGGCCGGGATGACTCTCAACGGCGAAGGGAAGGACCTGGAGTTCGATATGGGCACGCCCGCCCATCTCCAATAGCTTGATCATCTGGTCGCGCATGACGCGCCGACCGCCCATGCGCTGCCGGAGCGCCGCCTCTCCGAGCACGATGACGATCTTGGGAGGCTGCGGGAGATCGTGAATCTTCTGGCGGTGGAGGCGAAACCTGATGTCGGTCTCGATCTCTTGGGGAGTACGCCGAAGCGCGGTCCCCGAGCCGCCGATCACCACGCTGGCGTAGTCGTCGCACTGCATCAGCCCGTGCACCACTTGTGGCGCGAAGCTGCAGATGTACAACGCGTCGGCTTCCAGGGAGGCGAAGTCGACGACGCCGGGGGCGAGGCGCTCGTCGAAGTCGTGCCACCAGCCGTCCTGGCGGCCCTGGGCGGCGAGGGAGAGGAGCCTGCTGCGCACGAGGGCGTCCGTGACGCCGTAAACGTCCAGAATGTGTTTGAGGTCGCGGGGACGAATGGCGCGATGGCCGTTCTCGTAAGCGCTGAGCGAGGCCTGAGAGCGGTCGAGGAGTCGGCACGCGGCGGTCTGGGTCAGGCCAAGGCTTTCCCGGAACATGCGCAGCGAGTCGCCGATCTTCCGGCGGCGGTAGGTCTGCCGGTCGTATCCCATGACCCGCACGTTGTCACACTGCGTACATGATCACCTCCCTCCGGCGAGAAGTTAGAAATATTCGTTCTTCGCATGTTCACCTTCTCTATGGGCGGCCCTACGAATACCTCTCATCTGCCAGAAGCATGTTGTTGAGTGGGCGGGCCGGCCATGACTCTTGCGGGTGTCGTAGAGAGGGAGGACGCGATGGCATCCGGCAAGGCTCGATATGTGTGGACGGGCACAGGGAACGGCATGGAGCTTCTGGGGGCGCTCACGCTTCCCGGAGTTGACCGTTCCGTCCCTTATGCTCGGCTTTTTCTGCGGGACACGCTGGTTCCCGGGCACATCTCCCCGGGGTCGGGATTGCTCGCGGACATGGCGCTGGTGGTGGACGAGCTGGCGGCGAACGGGATCCGGCACACCGCGTCCGGGAAGGGCGGGAAGATCACGATCGCGCTGTGGGCGGGACGCGGGGTGCTGCGCGCCGAGGTGACCGATGACGGCGCGGACGGCGCGCGGCCCGTCGTGCGGACGGATCCAGGCGGCGAGAGCGGGCGCGGGCTGCACATCGTCGCCGCGCTCGCGAAGGCGTGGGGCCACCGCCCCGACGGCTCCGGCACCACCGTCTGGGCCGACTTCCCGTCATTGGGCGCGAGCAGGCCGTCCAGCTAGCGGACGCGCTGCGCATCCTGCTGCGATTGCTCGGGAGACGTCACGTGAGCGCTACGGGTGGTCGATTCTCGTCTGGAGCCATTCCAGGGCGGCGACGCCTTGGGCGGTCTGGAAGGCGCGGAGGGTGGGCAGGCCCGGCGGGGGCGGTTGGCGGCCCTGCCGGACGAGGAAGCCGGCCCAGGCGATGAGGGCGGTCGTCACCGCGTCGGGATCGGCGTCCCGGGCGAGGGGATGGGCGGCGAAGAGTTCCTCGCAGGGCGGGCCGCCTTGCATGCGCACGCTGGGCAGGAGCAGGAGCAGGTCGAACCAGGGCGCGGCGGTGCAGGCCCAGGGCCAGTCGACGACGACCACCCGGTCCGGTGTGAGGAGGAGGTTGTCGGCTCGCAGGTCGGCGTGGGCGAGGGTGGTGCCGTTCACGGCGGCGGGCCAGCCGGGCTCGCGGGCCGCCAGCCGCGGCAGGTGGCGGGCGGCCCACGGGTCGAGGCCGGTCAGGTCGTCCTCGCCCCGGCGGTGCGCGTCGGCGAGGAGGCGCCATCCGCGGAACTCGTCGGCGAACCGCGACTCGGCCGACGGGGCCTGGGCGGGCGCGGGTGTCAGGATTCGGGACAGGTCGGAAACGGAGGCCAGGACACGGTCCAGTTCCGTGCGGTTCCAGGGCTGGGCCGGGGGCGCGCCGTCGATGTCCTCGAACAGCAGGACCACCCAGCCGTCGCGGTCGAACGACCCGAGGAACGCGGGCGTGGGCGCGTGGGCGGGCAGCGCGGCAGCGATCGACGCCTCGGACCGGTGGATGCCGGGGCTGTCGGGGTTCGGCGTCGGCCCGACGGCCTTGACGAAGGCGCGGCGGCCGTCCGCGAGGCGCAGCCGGGCGGCGACGCCCGGGGAGAACCCGCCGCGCTGGGTGGCGGCCTCGGCGACGCGCCCGCCGAGGGCGTCCTCGACGGCGGCGCGCAGGACGGCGGGGACGGCCGTCCAGGGCAGGCGCTCACCGGCGGCGGGCGGCGGGACGGCGGGCGTGGCGTCGAGGGACGGGACCATTCCCGCATGCTGCCGACGCTGCGGGTTCGAGCGCAACGGATTTCCGTTCTGTCAGCCGGCTGACAAAGGCGCGCCGTGAAGTTGGTCACAGGCTTCATTACGTGCCGCGCAGGCGTGGGCGACAGTTTCCGGCAACCACCCCGAGGCCGGAGGTCGTCCCATGAGCACGCTCAGTCGCCGTTCATTCCTGCAGGTGTCCGCCGGGAGCGGGCTGGCCGTCGCGCTGGGCGGGGCGCTGGGGCGCCCGGCGTCCGCCGCCGAAAGGACGGACTACAAGGCGATCGTGGTCGGCTCCGGGTTCGGCGGGTCGATCAGCGCGTACCGGCTCGGGCAGGCCGGCGTGGACACGCTCGTCCTGGAGCGCGGCCAGGAATGGGCGACGGACCCGCAGAAGGCGGTGTTCGGGTCGCAGCTGAACTACAGCGAGAAGATGTTCTGGTTCCGCAATTACGCGGACTGGCCGATGGTGCTGCCGTTCCCGATGACGCCGTACGCGGGCGTCATGGAGGTGTCGAACGAGAAGAACCTCAACATCGCGTGCGGGGCGGGGCTCGGCGGCGGGTCGCTGGTGTACACGTGCGCGACGGTGGCGCCGCCGCAGAAGTACTTCGAGAAGCTGTTCCCTGCGGACATCACCTATCAGGAGATGACGTCGAAGTGGTACCCGAAGGTGCAGTCGGTGCTGAAGCCGAGCGTGATGCCGGACGACGTCTACGGGTCGGCGCCGTTCACGCATTCGCGGGTGTGGGACCAGCACGTCGCGAAGGCGGGCTACACGTCCGAGAAGCTCATGTCGATGTTCAACTGGGACGTCGTCCGGAAGGAGCTCGCCGGGACGGTGCGGCCGTCCGCCATCGCGGGCGAGACGGATTTCGGGTGCAGTGACGGCGCGAAGAACAGCCTCACGGTGAACTACATCCCGGCGGCGAAGGCCACGGGCAAGGTGCAGTTCCAGACGATGAGCGAGGTGCAGTCGATCGGGATCGGGACGGACGGCAGGTATCGGCTGGCCGTCCGGCATCTCGACACCGCGGGCAAGACGCTCGACACCGTCGAGTACACCTGCGACCTGCTCTTCCTGTGCGCCGGGACGCTCAACACCAACCGGCTGCTGGTCGCGGCACGGGAGACGGGCGCGCTGCCCGACCTCGACGCGTCGGTGGGGACGGGGTTCGGCGACAACGGCGACCAGTACGTGGGGTACAGCTACGCGGGCCCGGCGGGGCCGAGCCAGGGGTCGCCGAGCGCGTCCACGTTCTTCGTGGACGGGGAGTTCGAGCTGCCGATGCGGGTGGAGAGCTGGCAGCTCATCGAGGCGCAGGGGCTGCCGATCGTCCAGACCCTCGTGATGACCGCCGATCTGGAGAACCGCGCGACGTTCGGTTACGACAGGGCGAGCAAGACGGTGAAGCTGTCCGACTTCGCGGGCAAGGCGGACGCGGCGGCGAAGTCGGCGTCGGACTGGGTGAACAAGGTGATGCACGCCAATTCCGACGCCATCCCGATCTCGGTGCGGTGGCCGGCGACGCTGACCGCGCATCCGCTGGGCGGCTGCGTGCTCGGCAGGTCGTCCGACCTGTACGGGCGGATGAAGGGCTATAAGGGCCTGTACGCGCTGGACGGGTCGATGATCCCGGGCAGCGTCGGCGGCGCGAATCCGTCGTTCACGATCGCCGCGCTCGCGGAGCGCGGCATCGCCGACATCATCGCCAAGGCCGGCTGACGCCGCCCGGGGTCCCGGTCAGGCGTTCGGCGGGAGCGCCGTGCCGGCGCCGCGGCGGCGGACGGACACCGTCTCGGCGCGGCGGTGCTCGGGCATGCTGGGCGTCTCGGCGCCCTCCACCTCGAAGCCGAGGTCCTCGATCATCTCCAGGTCCGCCTTGCCGGCCTGGCCCTCGCTGGTCAGGTAGTCGCCGAGGAAGATCGAGTTGACGACGTGCAGGGCGAGCGGCTGCAGGCTGCGCAGGTGGATCTCGCGGCCGCCGGCGAGCCGGACCTCCGCGTCCGGGTGGACGAACCGGACCATCGCGAGGATGCGCAGGCAGCGCTGCGGGGTGAGCGCCCACCGCTCGGCGAGCGGGGTGCCGTCGAACGGAATGAGGAAGTTGACGGGGACCGAGTCCACGTCGAGGTCGCGGAGCGCGAACGCGACGTCGACGAGGTCCTCGTCGGTCTCCCCCATCCCGGCGATCAGGCCGGAGCACGGGGACAGGCCCGCGTCCTTGGACTTCTGGACGGTGTCCTGCCGGTCGCTGAAGTCGTGGGTGGTGCAGATGTCGCCGTACACGCCCTCCGAGGTGTTGAGGTTGTGGTTGTAGGCGTGGGCGCCGGCCTTGGCGAGCCGCTCGCCCTGGCCGTCGCGAAGCAGGCCGAGGCAGGCGCAGATCTCCACGTCGCCGCGCTCCTTGATGGCGGCGATGGTGTCGGCGACGCGCTCGACGTCGCGGTCGGACGGGCCGCGGCCGCTGGCGACCAGGCAGACGCGCTTGGCACCCGCCGCCATCCCCGCGGCGGCGGCGTCGGCGGCCTCCTCGGGCTTCAGCCAGGTGTACTTGAGGACGTCGGCCTGGGAGCCGAGCCGCTGCGAGCAGTACGAGCAGTCCTCGGGGCACAGCCCGGACTTGAGGTTGACCAGGTAGTTCAGCTTGACCCGGCGGCCGAACCAGTGCCGGCGGACGCGGCCGGCGGCGGCCACCACGTCGAGGATGTCGTCGTCGGACGTCGCCAGCACCGCCAGCGCCTCGTCCCGCGTCGGCGGCTCGCGCCGCAGTCCCTTGCCGGCCAGGGTCTCGAGAAGGCTCATGACAGACGATCCTTGCAGAAGGCCCCCGCGGTGTTGATGAGCAGGTCCGACAAACCGGACCGATCAGGCTTTGTACCGCAGGACCGAGCAGAGCGCGTCGAGCGCCGCGGGGTAGCCGGACTGGAGCGGGGTGCTGTAGCCGACGACGAGGCCGGGCGGGCGCCCGTCCGGCCGCTGCCAGAACTCGCCGAGCGGCTGCAGCGCGAGGCCGCGCGCCGCCGCCCGCGCCATGATCTCGTCCTCGCCGGGGCCGTCGTCCGGGAGCAGGGCGAGGGCGTGCAGCCCGGCCGCGACGCCCAGCACCCGGACGTGCGGCGCCCGCCGCCGCAGCGCCTCGACCAGCGCGTCCCGGCGGCGCCGGTACCGCAGCCGGGCGGCGCGCACGTGCCGGTCGTAGGCGTGCCCGGTGATCAGGTCGGCGAGGACGAGCTGCCCGAGCGAGGGGGTGTGCGCGTCGGCGAGGCGCTTGGCCTCCGCGACGGGCTCTACCAGCGGGGCGGGCAGCACCAGCCAAGCCAGCCGCAGCGCCGGGGCGAGGGTCTTGGACGCGGTGCCCGCGTAGACGACGTGGCCGGGCGCCGTGCCCTGGAGGGAGCCGACGGGCTGGCGGTCGTAGCGGAACTCGCCGTCATAGTCGTCCTCGACGACGAGCCCGCCGGTCTCGCGCGCCCATGCGGCCGCGGCGCGGCGGCGTTCCGGGGCGAGCGTGGCGCCGGACGGGTACTGGTGCGCCGGGGTGAGCACCAATGCGCCGGCGTCCATGGGCAGGTCGGTGCGGGCTCCGAGGTCGTCCACCGGCAGCGGGACGACCCGGAGCCCGGCCCGGGCGACGATCATGCGGTGGTACGGGTGGCCGGGCTCCTCCATCGCGACCGCGGACGTCCCGGCCTCACCGAGGACCCGCGCGAGCAGGCCGAGGCCCTGCGCGTACCCGGAGGTGATCACGATCCGGCCGGGGTCGGCGTCCACGCCCCGGACGCGCCGCAGGTAGCCGGCGAGGGCGGCGCGCAGCTCGGGCCGCCCGCGCGGGTCGCTGAGCGCGTGCACCTCCGGGCCCGCCGTGGTCAGCACCCGGCGCGTCGAGCGCAGCCAGGCCGACGCGGGGAACGTGCCGAGGTCGGGACGCCCGGGCCGCAGGTCGTGCGCGACCGTCCCGGCGGTCGCCCACGAGCCCGCCCAGACAGGCCCGCCGGACGGGGCCTGCGCGGGCGGCTCGGGCGCGAGCTTCCCAGGGCCGATCTTCCCAAGCACGGCTTTCCCGGACGCGGTCGGCTCGGGCGCGGCGGAGTGAACCTCGGCGGGGCGGATCTCGGCGGGGTGGATCTCGGCGACGCGGGTCGCGGCGCCCTGGCGGGCCGTCAGGTAGCCCTCGGCGATCAGCTGGTCGTAGGCGGCCGTCACCGTGCCGCGCGACACCCCGAGCTGGGCGGCGAGGGCGCGCGTCGACGGGACGACCGCACCCGGCACGAGGCGCCCCGTCCGGACCGCGTCGCGGAGGGCGCGCTCGAGGGCGTCCCGCCGCCCGCCGGACGGGTCGAGCTCCAGATGCAGGTCGACGCCCGAACTGGTCCAGTCTTTCGCCATGGAACTGGATCTTAAGGTTGGTCCGGTCGCGCCCTAGATTCGCGGCATGCTCACTTTCGCGCAGCTCAGCGACACCCATCTCGACGGCGGGGAGCGCGCCAACGAACGCGCCCGCCGCGTCATGCGCCACCTGGACGGCCTGCCGCTCGACGCCGTCCTCGTCACCGGGGACATCGCCGACCACGGCGCGCCCGCCGAGTACGAGGAGGCCCGCGAGGTCCTCCGGTCGCCGCACCCCGTGCTGACCTGCCCCGGCAACCACGACAAGCGGGAGCCGTTCCGGAAGGCGCTGCTCGGCGAGGAGCCGTCGAGCGCTCCGGTCGACCGGGTACACGAGGTCGGGGGCACGGTCTTCGCCATGTGCGACTCGTCCGTCCCCGGGGAGGACCACGGGTTCCTCGCCGACGCGACCCTCGACTGGCTGGACGGCGTGCTCGGCGAACGTCCCGAAGCCCCCGCGTTCGTCTGCTTCCACCACCCGCCGGTGACGCTCGGCGTCCCGTACGTCGACGGGATCCGGCTGTTCGGGGAGGACCGGCTCGCCGCCGTGCTCGACCGGCACCCGCAGGTGGTGGCCGTGCTGTGCGGGCACGCGCACACGGCCGCGGCCACCACGTTCGCCGGACGCCCGCTGCTGGTGGCGCCGGGGGTCGTCTCCACGATCCGGCTCCCCGGGCAGGACGGCCCGGTCGCCGACTACGAGGCGCCACCCGGCGTCGCGTTCCACACGCTGGACGACGAGCGGCGCCTCACGACCCACTACCGGGCGGTCACCGGTGGGTCGTCCACGTCCGCGTGATCTCCTCGGCGGCGTCGCGGACCAGCGCCCGGTACCGGTCGACGGCCTCCGGGGTGAAGCGGTGCCGGGGGCCGCAGACGCTGATCGAGCCGTGCACCTCGCCGTCCGGGCCGAACAGCGGCGCGGCGACCGAGCCGGCGTCGGCCTGCCGCTCCCCCAGCGAGACGCCGACGCCGTCGCGGGCCGTCTCGGCGAGCTGGGCGCGCAGCGCCGCCACGTCGGTGACGGTCCCCGGCGTCAGCGCGGCCAGCGGGCGCGCCAGCAGCGCCTCGCGGCGCTCCTCGGGCAGGAAGGCGAGGATCACCTTGCCCGAGGAGCCCGCGTGCAGCGGGAACCGGCGGCCGACCTCGACGGTCATCTTGACCTCGTGCGGGCTCTCGAACTGGTCGAGGTAGACCCGCTCGTCGGCGACGAGCCCGGACAGCGTCGTCGTCTCGCCGGTCTCGTCGCGCAGCCGGCGCAGCACCGGCGCGGCGGCGTTGCGGACGTTGAACCGGCGCAGCGCGCTGACGCCGAGCGCGACGGCGGCGGGCCCGAGCCGGTACCCGCCGGGGTCGGCCTCCAGCATCTCCCGCGACACCAGCGACTGCAGGATGCGGTGCACGACGGCCTTGGAGATGCCGAGCTCCCGGCTGATCGCGCTGACGCCGAGGTACTGCGGCCCTCCGGCGAACAGCAGCAGCACGTCGGCGACGCGGCCGGCCACCTCGGTGCCGGACGACTGCCGTTCCGCGGTCTGGTTGGTCACCCGATGATCCTAGGGAGCCGTCAGCGGCCGCGCCGCAGGTACTTGCCGACCGGGTCGCCGAGCACCTTGCCGTCGGAGTACACGTGGTTGCCGCGCACGAAGGTGTCGGTGACCTTCGCGGTCATCGGGAAGCCCTCGAACGGGGTGTACTCCTGCGCGGACTCGGAGTCGGCGGCGCGGACCGTCCAGGACACGTCCGGGTCGACCAGCGCGATGTCGGCGTCGTAGCCCTCCGCGATGGTGCCCTTGGTGAGCAGGCCGTAGCGGCAGGCCGGGTTCCACGAGGTCAGCTGCGCGACGCGCTGCAGCGGCAGGCCGCGCTTGACGCCCTCGCCGACCAGGCCGGGCAGCAGGTACTCGGCGCCGCCGAACCCGGACTTGGCCAGGAAGATGTCGTCGCGGTCGGCGCCGAACTTCATCTCGTCGCGGCAGCAGGCGTGGTCGCTGACGACCCAGTCGACCTCGCCGGCGAGGACGTACCGCCAGAGCGCCTCGACGTCCTCGCGGTCGCGCAGCGGCGGGTTGACCTTGCCGCCCAGGCCGTGCGCGGTGTCGACGTCGGCGAGCAGGTGCCCGATGGTGACCTCGCGACGGAAGTCGATGTGCGGGAACGCCGACGCCATGGTCAGCGCCGCCGACAGCGCCTTCTCCGACGACAGGTGCAGCAGGTTGATGTTCGGCAGACCGGTCTCGTGCGCGAGGTAGGAGGCGATCGTGACCGCCAGGCCCTCCGAGTGCGGCGGGCGCGACGCGCTGTAGGCGCGCAGGCCGGTGAGCTTGCCCTCCTTCTCGACCATCTTGGTGTACGCCGTCATGATCTCGGCGGTCTCGCAGTGCAGCGACAGCGAGATGTGGTCGGCGTAGTCCGACAGCTGCTCGCGGGCCTTCTGGATGCCGCGCATGACGAACTCGAAGTGCGCGATGTCGTACCGCTCGTCCGGCGGCGTCATCAGGAACTCGCTCTGGCTGGTCGAGCGGCCGTGCAGCCCGTGGCTGCCGTAGAACATGAAGATCTTGAACGAGGTGACGCCGTGCTCCTCGACGAGGTAGGGGATCTCCTCGATGTGCTCGGCCATCATCGGCGCCAAGTGGAACGCGTAGTCGACGTAGGCGTTGCCGTTCGCCGCGCTCAGCACCTCGGGGAAGAACTCGCGGTACGGGCCGCCCTTGTTCAGGTAGTACTGCCCGGTGCGCATGTAGGTCAGCGACGTCGTGACGCCGCCCTGCGCGCTGGCGCGGCTCTCCGAACGGGTGTCGGTCGCAAGCTCGTTATAGATGCCCCAGTGCTGGTGCGCGTCCACCACGCCGGGGAACGCCAGCTTGCCGCCGCCGTCCACCACCCTCGCGGCGTCGTCATCGGGCAGGTCGGGCGCAAGGCGGACGATGGTGCCGTCGTTCACGGCGATGTCGAGGCGCTCGGGCTCGGCACCCTCGGGGGCGTCGGGACGGACCACCCGCACGTTCTTCAGCAGCAGCTCGGTCGTGGCCAATTCATCTCTCCTCAGTGTCGTGGGGTGGTCAGTTGCGGCGGCGGGCGACGTCGCCGGCCGCGAGGTAGGCGAGCCCGAAGGCGGGCAGCAGGCCGTTGCCGGGCAGGTAGCCGTCGGCGCCGTGGCCGGAGATCCCGGCCGCCGCGCCGCCCGCCGCGTACAGGCCGGGGATGGGGCGGTCGTCGTGGCCGACGACGGCGGCGTCCTCGTTGACGATCAGCCCGCCCTGGGTGTGGAACAGCGCCGGGACGACCCGGACCGCCGCGTACGGCGACGCGAGCGGGCGCTCCCAGTTCGTGCGGCCGTGCTCGTCGGCCCGCTCGCCGCGCGCGACGGCCGCGGCGGTGTCCAGCTCGGCGGCGAGGGCCCCGGCGGGCAGGCCGGTGGCCTTGGCGAGGCCGTCGGCGTCGTCGGCCCAGACCAGCACGCCCGACTCGACGGTGTCGCGGAAGTCCTTGAACGGCTCGCACTGATGGAAGATCGTCTCGTCCAGGACGATCCAGCCGGTCGCGCCGGGACGGGCGGCCAGCTCCGCGGCGTACTCGGAGTAGCCGC
This sequence comes from Actinomadura montaniterrae, assembly GCF_008923365.1. Lineage (GTDB taxonomy): Bacteria > Actinomycetota > Actinomycetes > Streptosporangiales > Streptosporangiaceae > Spirillospora > Spirillospora montaniterrae. The sequence goes on along the minus strand of NZ_WBMR01000125.1, from coordinate 7,425 downwards.
GGGTCTCGTTGCCGAACCGGCGGCCCTCCAGGTCCACCATGATCGCGCCGTGGATGATCGTCGCCCAGCCGACGAGAGTGCCCGCGCCCGCCGCGACGGCGCCGTGCCCCTGGTAGGCGTCCAGGTAGCCGGTGGCGGCGCCGAGGCCGCCGCCGATCCGCAGCGCGTCGCCGAGCGACTGGTCGCTGCCCTGGTAGAGGGCGTCCGCGATCTCCGGAAGGTGGCGGCGGACGAGGTCCTGATCGGCGCCGAACCCGTTGGTGGCGAGCAGCACGGCCCTGGTCGGGATCTCCTCCTCCGTCCCGTCCGGGTACTGGACGACGGCCGCGCGGACGGCCCCGTCCCCGTCCACCCTCACATTGGTGAGCTTCGCGGGGACGAGCAGGTCGATGTTCGGGTGCGCGCGGGCGCGGCGGGCCAGATGGTCGATCACGCTGGAGCCGTGCCGTCCGGGGACGGAATGGCAACGGGTGACCGAGTGGCCTGGGTAGTTGAAGTCGGTGACCAGGTCGAGCGGCAGCTCCACCGAGTCGGCGAGCCACTCGACCAGCGGCGCGCTGACCTCCGCGAGCGTGCGGGCGAGCCGGGCGTCGGCCTTGCCCTTGGTCTTGGCCATGATGTCGTCGACGAACCGGTCGGGCGAGTCGTCCACGCCCTGCTCGGCCTGCCAGCGCGAGCCCGCGCCGGGGAACATCGCCGTGGACATCGAGGTGTTGTTGCCGCGCCGGAAATGCTCGCTGGACTCCACGACGACCACGCTCAGGCCCAGCTCGGCGGCGCGCAGCGCCCCGGCGAGGCCGCCGCCGGCGCCCGCCACGACGAGATCGATATCGGTCAAGACGCCCTCCCGGCGACCAGGACCCGCAGCGCGAGGGCGGTCGGGTCGACGACCTCCGCCGCGAACCGGCCCTCCTCCACGTCCACGGCGGAGCAGCCGTTGATCACGGCGGCGGCGCCCTGCGCGGCGAGCGCGCCGACCGCCGCGCCGAGCGCGGCGTTCCACGTCTCGCCCTCGGCGACGGCGTCGAACGGCAGTTCCAGCACCGCGATCCCGGCGACGTAGGCGTCCAGCCCGTAGGCCTTGAGGCGGCGGCCCAGCTCCGCGCCGATCGCCTCGTTCCGCACCACGGCCCCGAAACGGACATTCTTCGCAGCAAGCGCCATGCTACTCAGCTTCAGCAGTCCGAGAACCGGAACGCCCAGGTCAGACGGCCCGTCCGGGACGGCCGGGTCCAGCACGCAGTCGGGGAAGACGACGTCCCAGCCCTCGCCTGCCGCGGCCAGAGCGGCGGCGACCTCGCGCTCGGAGACCCGGATCGACTCCTCGTCATCCAGCGTTCCCGGGGCGCCGGCGCCGACGTCGTGCAGCTCGATCGTCAGGCCGGGCGGGGCGAGCCGGTCGTAGCGGGCCTGCCGCCGCGTGATCTCCTCCGGCGGCAGGTGGATCGGCGTCACGGACAGTGCGCGCATCAACTCGGCTCCTTCTCGGCGGTGTCGTCGGCCAGCCCGCGCAGCGCGCCGCCGGCGCGGCGCAGTGCGGGCAGGTCGCGGGCGACCGCGGCGGCGCGGTCGACCAGGGCGGCGCGGCCCGGCAGCCACGCCTTCAGCATCCGGATCACGTCCGGCTCGGTGAGCTGGTCGGGGTCGGCGTCGCCCACCGGGATGGGCTGCTGCCGTGTGTGCTGCGTGCCGTCGTCCAGCTCGATCGTCACGCGGGCGGCGCGCTCGGCGGGCAGCCGTGCGGTCAGGTCGTCGGCCGCGACGAGGCGGACGCGGCGGGCGAGGTCCCGCAGCGCCGGGTCGCCGCGCCGGGCGGCGTCGGAGGCGCGCGGCCCGACCTCGCCGTCCAGCAGCGCGGTCGCGACGGCGAACGGGGTGGAGAACATCGCCGACAGCCGGTTGTCCCATTCGGGCGACCCGAGCCCGGCGCCGAGCGCGTGCGTCTCGACGAGGATCCGGCTGATCCGGGACGGGTCGAGGCCCGCGCGCAGCGGCAGCACCGCGTCGGCGGCCGGGTGGGTGAACGAGCAGGACGCGTGCCGCTTGAAGTAGCCGCGGGTGATGTCCCACCGGTCGCCGAGCCCGTCCGTCAGCTCGGCGGCGTCGAACCCGCCGAGCAGGTCGCCGAGCGAGCCGCCCGCCGTGCCGGTGTTGCGAGCGAGCCCCGCGGCGGCCATCCGCACCGCGACCAGGCCGGACATGTTGGACGCGCCCATCCACGCGTCCCGGACCGGGTTCCCGTCCGTCGCGGACGAGAAGTGGCCCGCGATCGGCAGCCCGGCGCCGCTGTCGATCGCGGCGGCGGTCGCCTCGGGGCCGAGGCCCAGCAGCCGCGCGCATCCGGCGGCGGCGCCCGCGACTCCCCAGCTCCCGTGCGGGTGCGCGCCCGGCCGCAGCGAGGTCGCGCGCCCGAACCGCGACGCGACCTCGTACGCGGCCAGCAGCGCGGCGGCCGTGTCCGGGCCCGTCGCGTCGAGCTCGGCCGCCAGCGCCAGCACGGCGGGGAACCCGTGCGCCGCCGGATGCCCCTTGGCGTACTTGTTGCCCTCGTCCAGCTCCAGCGAGACCAACGCCATCGCGTTCAGCCAGGCGGCGGCGTCGACGGTGACGGTCCGGCCCGCACCGATCAGCGGGGCGGGGCCGTCCGGAGCGTTCCACGCCGTCCGCAGCGCCGCCTGCTCGTCCAGCGCCGCGCCGAGCGCGGTCACCCCGAAGACGTCCAGCAGGACGAGCGACAGCCGGTCGAGCACGGGGCGCGGCACGTCCGCGGCGTCCAGGCCGGCGGCCCACTCCCCCAGCCGCTCCGCGGCCTGCTTCGCTTCCTCGTTCACAGTCCCAGGTAGGCCTTCCTGACCTCGGCGGATCCGGCCAGCTCGGCGCCCGTCCCGTGCAGCACCGTCGAGCCGCTCTCCAGCACGTAGGCGCGGTCGGCGATGCCGAGCGCCTGCTTGGCGTTCTGCTCGACGAGCAGCACCGACACCCCGGTGTCGCGGATCGCCTTGACCGCGTCGAGCACGGCCCAGGTGAGCTTGGGCGACAGGCCGGTGGACGGCTCGTCCAGCATCAGCAGCTTCGGGCGGGCCATCAGCGCGCGGCCGATCGCGAGCATCTGCTGCTGCCCACCGGAGAACGTCTGCGCGACCGTGGAGCGGCGCTCGGCGAGCACCGGGAACAGCGCGAACACCTCGCGCATGTCCTTGTCGACCTCGGCCGCGGGCCGCGTCCAGGCGCCCATCCGCAGGTTCTCCTCGACGGTGAGCGTGCCGAACAGCGCCCGGTCCTCCGGGACGTGGACGAGCCCGTCGCGGACGAGCTGGTCGGGGCGGCGGCCCGCGGTGGACGCGCCGCCGAACGTGATCGTCCCGGACGTCGCGCGCAGCTGCCCGCAGACGGCCCGCAGCGTGGTCGTCTTGCCCGCGCCGTTCGCGCCGACCAGCGCGACGATCTCGCCCGCGCCGACCTCCAGGTCGATCTCGTGCAGGATCTGCATCCGGCCATAGCCGGCGCAGAGCTTGTCAATCCTCAGCATCGCCGGGCTCCTCTCCGAGGTAGGCCTCGATCACGCGCGGGTCGGAGGTGACCTGCTCGGCGGAGCCGGTGGCCAGCACCCGCCCCTGGTCCAGCACGAGCACCCGGTCCGACAGCCGCATGACGGCGGCCATGATGTGCTCGATGAACAGCAGCGTCGTGCCGTCCTCCTCGCGCAGCGCGGCGAGCAGGTCGAGGACGGGTTCGCGCTCGGCGGGGACGAGGCCGGCGAGCACCTCGTCCAGCAGCAGCACCTTCGGCCGCATCGCGAGGGCGCGGGCCAGTTCGAGGCGCTTGAGCCCGGCGGTCGGCAGCTCGGTCGCGGGACGGTGCGCCCACGGCCCGAGGCCGACGCGCTCCACCACGTCCATCGCCTCACCGCGCAGCCTGCGCAGCGGCTGCCGGCGGTGCTGCGCGGCCAGGCCGACGTTCTCCAGGACGCTCATGCTCCCGAACGGGCGCATGAGCTGGAACGTGCGGACCATGCCGGCGCGGGCGATCCGGTGCGGGGCGGCGCCGGTGACGTCCTTGCGGCCGAACACGACCCGGCCGGTGTCGGGCGCGATCGCGCCGCTGATCACGTTGAACAGGGTGGTCTTCCCGGCGCCGTTCGGGCCGATGATGCCGAGGATCTCCCCCGGCTCCACCTCGAACCCGACCTCCGACAGGGCGCGCAGCCCCCGGAAGTCCTTGCCGACGCCGTCGACGTCCAGCAGCTTCACCGCCGCCACCTCGCTTGGATCGTGCCGACGATGCCCTTCGGCAGCACCCGGACGATGAGGATCAGCAGGACCGCGTAGAGCGCGACGTCGAGGCCGCTGCGGCCCTGCAGGAAGTTCAGGAAGTCCGGCGGCGTGCGCAGCAGCGTCGCCGTCAGGTCCGACAGCGACCCGAGGATGATCGCGCCGACGACCGGGCCCCAGATCGTGCCGATGCCGCCGATCACCACGGTGGCGATCGCCTGGATCGACACCGACGAGCCGAACGCCAGGTCCGGGTTCACGAACAGGTAGTACTGCGTGTAGAAGGCGCCGGCGACCGCGGTGATCGCCGCCGACAGCGCGACCGTCGTGAGCTTGTAGCGCATCACGGGGGTGCCGAGCGCGGCGGCCGCGACCTCGTCGTCGCGGATGGCGGTGACGTAGCGTCCCGTCCGCGAGTGCAGGAACAGGATGCTGACCAGCGCGGCGATCCCGGCGAGCGCGAGCGCGACCCAGAAGTAGGCGGGCGAGTCCGCGGCGAACTGGATCTTCCAGAGCGAGGAGCCCTGGATCAGCGGGACGCTGAACCCGACGGCCTTGTTGGTGAAGTCGGTCGTCGTCGCGATCAGCCGGAGCATCTCGGCGAACGCGAACGTCGCGAGGGCGAAGTAGGCGCCGCGCAGCTTGTAGCGGAACGCGAAGTACCCGATGACCACGGCGACGACGGCGGCGACCGCCATCCCCGCCAGCATCCCGATCCACGGCGACACGTTGTGCTTCACCAGCAGGTATGCGCTGGTGTAGGCGCCGAGCCCGAAGAACGCCGCGTGCCCGAAGCTGAACATCCCGCCGAACCCGCTCATCACGTTCCAGCCGATGGCCATCAGCAGGAAGATCAGGATGCGGACCGCGACCGCGCCCATCGCGGGCGGCAGCACCAGCGGCAGCGGGATCGCGACGACCAGCAGCACCGCGAGGACGATCAGCTGCCGGTTCTGCGGGCGCAGCGGCGGCGCCTTGACGGAACCGACCGCACCGCCCGTCTCCCGCCCGCCGGCGATGGTCAGGCCGCTCATGACTTCCTCCCGAAGAGGCCCTCGGGCCGCAGGAACAGCACGACCAGGAACACGACGAACACCCCGAGCAGCGAGCTCTGCCCGCCCATGTAGATGGTGGTGAGCTGCTCGACCAGCCCGATCAGCAGGCCGCCGACCAGCGCGCCCGCGACGTTGCCCATGCCGCCGAGCACCACCACCACGAACGCGGTGATGTTGAACTGGTCGCCGAGCGTCGGCGTCACGGTGACCAGCGGCGCGGCCAGCACGGCGGCGGCGCCGGCGCAGGCCGTCCCGATCGCGAACGTGAGCGTGTGGACGCGGCGGACGTTCACGCCGACCAGCTCCGCGCCCTGCCCGTTCGCCGCGACCGCGCGGATCGCGGTGCCGAACCGGGTGCGGCGCAGCAGGTAGAACAGCACCGCGCCGATCAGGATCGCGCCGACGAACGCGTAGAGCCGGCCGCCGGTCACCACCGCGCCGAACAGCGAGAACTGGAAGTCGCCGGGCAGCGCGACGGTCTTCGGCTCGGCGCCGAAGAACATCAGCAGCCCGTTCTCCAGCAGCAGCGACAGCCCGAGGGTGATCAGCAGCTGGTTCTCCAGCGTCGCGCCGCCGGAGCCGCTGAGCAGGCCGCGGTGCACGACCGCGCCGATCAGGAACAGCGCGGGCACCGCGATGACGAGCGTGAGGTAGGGGTGCAGGCCCGTGCCCTGCACCACCCCGAAGGCGATGAACATCGCGACGGCCAGCAGGGCGCCGTGCGCGAAGTTGACGATGTCCAGCACGCCGAAGATCAGCGTGAGGCCCATCGCGACGAGCCCGTAGAGGCCGCCGGTCAGCAGGCCGGTCACCACCGACTGCCAGACGACCAGGCCGCTGCCGGACCGGAGCAGCGCGACCACGATGGCGATCGCGACCAGGCCGCCGGTCAGGGCGGCGCGCTTGAGGAGGGGGCCGCTCAGCGCGGCCGCGCGGAAGTTCGCAGTTGTGTCGCTCATGGCCGCCACGTCACCGAGTAGTTGGGCTGGGATTCGGCCTTGTCCTGGGGATAGACCTGCTTGATCTTCCCGTTCTGCACCTGCATCAGGACGGGCAGCGCGTTCTTGTTGTCGCCGTTCGGCGCGAAGGCGATCGGCCCGGTGCCGACGGTCAGCGGCTGCACCTGCGACGCCGCGATCGCGGCGCGGACCTTCTGCGGGTCGGTGCTCGCCGCCCGCTCCACGCCCTGCGCGATCACCTGGACGGCGTCGTAGGCGAGGACGGCGCCGGTCCGCATCGGCGCGCCGTACCGCTTCTGGTACTCCGCGCGCAGCTTCACCGTCGCCGGGTTCTTCGCGTCGTAGTGGTAGTTGGTGCTGAAGTAGCGCTCGCCGAGCGCGCCGACGTCGCTGACGAACTTCGGCTGGTCGAACGCGCCGTCCGACACGCCCCACACCGCGTTCAGGTTCGGCTTCACCGCGTTGATCGCCTTGGCGGCGAGGAGCCCGTCGCGGTAGTAGCCGGCGACGGCGAGCACGTCCGCGCCGGACGCCTTGACCTGGGTGATCTGCGCGGTGAGGTCGGACGCGGTGACCGCGTCGTAGCTGATGTTCGGGCCCATCTGGATGCCGAGCCTCTTCGCCGCCTTGGCGAACGCCTCGGCGGCGCCGGTGCCGAAGTCGGTCTGCTCGTGCAGGAACGCCACCTTCTTGACGGGCCTGCCCGCCTTCTCGGAGACCTCCTTGAGGTAGCGGGCCGCCGCGCCCGCGATCGCCGCGCTGCCCGGCTGCACCCGGAACGAGTACTTGTAGCCGTGCGAGAAGATCGCGTCCGACGCGGTCACGTCCATGACGAACGGGACGCGGTTGCGCTCGGCGACCACGGACACGTTCGTGCTGACCGCGCTCTGGTAGGTGCCGACGAGGCCGACCGCGCCCTCGGAGATGAGGCGCTGGGCCTCGCTCTGGCCGACCTCCGCCTTGCCCTGGGTGTCGCCGGTTTCCAGCTTCACCTTGCGGCCGCCGAGGGACGTGATGCCGCCGGCGGCGTTGATGGCGTCGACGGCCATCTGCGCGCCGCGCCGCATCTGCTGGCCGTCGACCGCGTTCGCGCCGCTGACCGGGTGCAGGGCGCCGATCCTCACCGGGCCGATGTCGCGG
>NZ_WBMR01000124.1 GCF_008923365.1 Actinomadura montaniterrae | reverse complement strand
GCCGGCCGGGGCGCGGCCCGCCCCGCCCGGCGCGGGAACGCTGCTGGAGGTGGACGGTCTGTCCCGCGAGTTCGGCGGCGTCACGGCGGTCGCGGACCTGCGGCTGCGCGCCGCCGCCGGGCAGGTGGTGAGCGTGATCGGCCCGAACGGGGCGGGCAAGACCACCGCGTTCAACTGCATCACCGGGCTGATCCCGCCGTCGGCGGGCACCGTCGCGCTCGCCGGCCGGCGGGTGCGCGGGCTGTCCCCGCACCGGGTCGCCGCCGCCGGGCTGGCCCGCACGTTCCAGAGCATCCGGCTGTTCGACGAGATGACCGTCGCCGAGAACGTGCTGATCGGCCGGTTCGCCCGCGACCGGGCGCTGCTGCGGCCGCCGCGCCGCGCCGACCTGGACGCCGTCCGCCGCTGCCTCGACTTCGTCGGGCTGGCCGGCGCGGCGGACCGGCCCGCCGGGGGCCTGCCCTACGGCGACCGGCGCCGGCTGGAGATCGCGCGGGCGCTCGCCGCCGAGCCGCGGGTGCTGCTGCTGGACGAGCCCGCCGCGGGCGCCAACCCGACCGAGAAGCGCGCGCTGATGGAGCTGATCGCGCGGATCAGCGGGCTCGGCACCGCCGTCGTGCTGATCGAGCACGACGTCGCGCTCGTCATGTCGATCTCGGACCGGGTGACCGTGCTGGAGCACGGCCGGGCGATCGCGGAGGGCCCGCCCGCCGAGATCCGGGCGGACCCGCGGGTGATCGCCGCGTACCTCGGCGTGCCCGACGACCCGGAGACCGACCTCGTCACGGAGGTGCTGGGGTGACCCTGCTGCGGGTGACGGACCTGCACAGCCGCTACGGGCAGGTCGAGGCGCTGGCCGGGATCTCCTTCGAGGTCGCCGAGGGCGAGATCGTCGCACTGCTCGGCAGCAACGGCGCCGGCAAGACCACGACGCTGCGCACCGTCACCGGGCTGCACCGGGCCCGGTCGGGGCGGGTCGAGTTCGACGGCCGCGACATCACCCGGCTGGACGCGCACCGGGTCGTCGCCGCCGGGTTCGGGCACGTCCCGGAGGGCCGCCGGGTCTTCCCCGCGCTGACGGTCGCGGAGAACCTGCTGCTCGGCGGCTACCTGCGGCGCCGCGACCGCGCCGCGGTGAGCGCCCGCCGCGAGGAGGTCTACGCGATGTTCCCGCGCCTCGGGGAGCGGCGCGGGCAGCTCGCCGGGCTGCTGTCCGGCGGCGAGCAGCAGATGCTCGCCATCGGCCGCGCGCTGATGCTGCGGCCCCGGCTGCTCGCCCTCGACGAGCCGACGATGGGGCTCGCGCCGCGCACGGCGCAGCAGGTGCTGCAGGTCGTCCGCGACATCAGGGACCAGGGCGCGACCGTCCTCATCGTCGAGCAGAACGCGCACCAGACGCTCCGCCTCGCCGACCGCGCCTACGTGCTGGAGACGGGCCGCATCGTGCTGGACGGCCCGGCCGCCGACCTCGCGCGCGACGACCGCGTCAAGGCCGCCTACCTCGGCGGCGACCCCGTCATCGAGACCGGCTGATCAGCGCCCCGGCCTACTGAAACCGATTTCTGTTCTTCGCTGCGGCCGCGCACTCTCCGCCGCCCGGACGGCGCGAATCCGCAGGTCGGGCACCTTTTCGCAGCCCACCCCTTGACATCCTCGACACCCCTGCTGCAATCATTCTCTGACAACGGTTTCAGTGATCTGGGCAACAGACGGGAGTCGACGTGGCGACCATCCACGACGTGGCGGCGCGGGCCGGGGTCTCCCCCGCCACCGTCTCGCGGTTCCTGCGGGGGCAGCGGGTCAGGTCGGCGGACGCCATCCGGGCCGCCGTGGATGAGCTGGGCTTCGCGCCGAACATCGCGGCGCAGTCGCTGAAGTCGGGACGCACCCGCACCATCGGCGTCGTCGTCCCCGACATCACCAACCCGTACTTCGCCGCCGTCGTGAAGGGCATGGAGTCCGTCAGCCGCGACCGCGGCTACCGGCTGCTGCTCGCCAACAGCGACGAGAGCGGCGCCCGCGAGGCCGACCTGCTCGCCGACATGGCCCGCCAGGTGGACGGCATCATCCTCGCCCCGGCCACCGAGCACGAGCAGACCCCGCTGCAGCTGCGCGACAGCGGGCTCCCGGTCGTGTTCATCGACCGGGACCTCGCCGACGGGGAGAGCTTCGACGCCGTCCTCGTCGACAACCGCGCGGGCGGCCGGCAGGCCGCCGAGCACCTCCTCGCGCTCGGCCACACCCGCATCGCGATGATCAGCGGCGGCCAGGAGTCCACGCCGGGCCGGTACCGGCGGGACGGCTTCCTGGAGGCCGCGTCCGCCGCCGGCGTCGAGATCCCGCCGGAGCTCGACCTCATCGGCGACTTCCGCGAGGAGCGCGCCTACCAGCTCACCCTGTCGCTGCTGTCGCTCGCCGAACCGCCGACCGCGATCTTCACCGCGAACAACCTCACCACGCTGGGCGCGCTGAAGGCGCTGCACGACATGCGGGTGGACGTCCCCGGGCAGATCAGCCTGATCGGCTTCGACGACCTGGACACCGGGCCGCTGCTGCGGCCCCCGCTGACCGTCGTCGACCGCCCGATGACCGAGCAGGGCGTCCTCGCCATGCGGCTGCTGCTGCACCGCTTCGACGACAGCCAGACCCGCGACCTCCCCCGCCGCATCGTCATGGACATAAAGATCATCGAGCGGGCCTCGACCGCCCCGCCCCGGACCCCCAGAAAGGCGGGCAGGACCCGATGACCACGACCGAGTTGCACGGATTCCTGCACGGTCTGCCGGGTGTGGACCAGGTCGGGGCGGAGGAGCGGGCGGCGCGGCTCGCGTCCCGGTCGATCAAGATGTCGGCGAAGGCCGAGGCGATCGATCTGGCCATTTCGATGGTGGATTTGACCACGTTGGAGGGTGCGGACACCGCCGGGAAGGTGCGGGCGCTGTGTGCCAAGGCCGTCCATCCCGATCCGTCCGATCCGTCGGTGCCGAAGGTCGCGGCGGTGTGCGTCTACCCCGACATGGTGGACGTGGCGGTGGGGGCACTGCGCGGCACCGGGGTCGGTGTCGCCAGTGTGGCGACGGCGTTCCCGTCGGGGCGGGCGCCGTTGGAGGCCAAGCTCGCCGACACCCGCGCCGCGGTGGCGGCGGGGGCGAGCGAGATCGACATGGTGATCGACCGTGGCGCGTTCCTGTCCGGCGACTACGGGACGGTCTTCGAGCAGATCGTCGCGGTCAAGGACGCCTGCGGGGACGCGCATCTGAAGGTGATCCTGGAGACCGGTGAGCTGGCGACGCTGGACAACGTGCGGCGTGCCTCGTGGCTGGCGATGCGGGCCGGTGCGGACTTCATCAAGACCTCGACCGGGAAGATCTCGCCGGCGGCGACGTTGCCGGTGACGCTGGTGATGCTGGAGGCCGTCCGCGACTACCGGGCGGCGACGGGCCGTCAGGTCGGGGTGAAGCCGGCGGGTGGGATCCGCACCACCAAGGATGCGATCAAGTATCTGGTGCTGGTGAACGAGACGGCCGGCCCGGACTGGCTGACTCCTGACTGGTTCCGGCTCGGCGCCTCCAGCGTGCTCAACGATCTGCTGATGCAGCGCCGCAAGCTGTCCACCGGCGTCTACTCCGGTCCCGACTACTTCACCCTGGACTGAGAGACATGACTGTTTTCGAGTACGCACCGGCCCCCGAGTCCCGGTCGGTCGTTGACATCCGCGGCTCCTACGGGCTGTTCATCGACGGTGAGTTCACCGACGGGCACGGCGAGCCGTTCAAGACGATCAACCCCGCCGACGAGAGTGTGCTGGCCGATATCGCCTGCGCCGACGAGGCCGATGTGGACCGTGCCGTCAAAGCCGCCCGGGCTGCTTATGAGCGGGTGTGGGGGGCGATGCCGGGCGCTGAGCGCGGCAAGTACCTGTACCGGATCGCGCGGATCATCCAGGAACGCTCCCGCGAGCTGGCGGTGCTGGAGTCGATCGACAACGGCAAACCGATCCGCGAGTCCCGCGACGTCGACGTCCCCCTGGTGGCGGCGTGGTTCTTCTACTACGCCGGTTGGGCCGACAAGCTCGGCCACGCCGGGTTCGGCCCCGATCCGCGCCCGGTGGGGGTGGCGGGGCAGGTGATCCCGTGGAACTTCCCGCTGCTGATGCTGGCGTGGAAGATCGCGCCGGCGCTGGCCTGCGGGAACACGGTGGTGTTGAAGCCGGCCGAGACCACGCCGCTGACCGCGTTGCTGTTCGCCGACATCTGCCGCCAGGCCGACCTGCCGCCCGGCGTGGTCAACATCATCACCGGCGCCGGCGACACCGGCCGCGCGCTGGTCGCCCACCCCGGGATCGACAAGGTCGCCTTCACCGGCTCCACCGACGTCGGCCGCCAGATCGCCCGCACCCTCGCCGGAACGTCGAAGAAACTCACCCTGGAGCTGGGTGGCAAGGCCGCCAACATCGTCTACGCCGACGCCGCGCTCGACCAGGCCGTCGAAGGCATCGTCAACGGGATCTTCTTCAACCAGGGGCACGTGTGCTGCGCCGGGTCCCGGCTGCTGGTGCAGGAGTCGGTGGCCGAGGAGGTGCTGGAGCGGTTGAAGGCGCGGATGGCGACGCTGCGGGTCGGTGACCCCCTGGACAAGAACACCGACATCGGCGCGATCAACTCCGCCGCCCAACTCGACAAGATCCGGGAACTGTCCGCGGCCGGGGAGGCCGAGGGTGCGGATCGGTGGTCGCCGCCGTGCCGGCTGCCCGATCGGGGGTTCTGGTTCGCGCCGACGCTGTTCACGGGGGTGGCGCAGTCGCATCGGATCGCGCGGGAGGAGATCTTCGGGCCGGTGCTGTCGGTGCTGACCTTCCGCACCCCCGAAGAAGCGGTGACCAAGGCCAACAACACCCCGTATGGGTTGTCGGCGGGGATCTGGACCGAGAAGGGCTCGCAGATCCTGTGGACCGCGCAGCACCTGCGCGCCGGGGTGGTGTGGGCCAACACCTTCAACAAGTTCGACCCCGCCTCCCCGTTCGGCGGCTACAAGGAATCGGGATACGGCCGCGAAGGCGGACGCCACGGACTGGAGGCCTACCTCAATGTCTGACCGCCTCGCTGTGCGCAAGACCTACAAGCTCTACATCGCAGGCGCGTTCCCGCGCTCGGAATCAGGCAGGTCCTACCCCGTGACCGACGGCAAAGGCCGCTTCCTCGCCAACGCCGCCCACGCCTCCCGCAAAGACGCCCGCGACGCCGTCACCGCCGCCCGCAAAGCCTTCCCCGGCTGGGCGGGCCGCACCGGATACAACCGCGCGCAGATCCTCTACCGCATCGCCGAAATGCTGGAGGGACGCCGCGACCAGTTCACCGCCGAACTCCGCCACACCGGCGCCTCCAAAACCCACGCCGCTGCCGAGGTCGACGCGGCGATCGACCGGTGGGTCTGGTACGCCGGATGGGCCGACAAGATCACCGCCGTCGCCGGCGCCGCCAACCCCGTCGCCGGACCCTACTTCAACTTCTCCACCCCCGAACCCACCGGTGTCGTCGCCGTCATCGCCCCCGACTCGCCGCTGCTCGGCCTGGTGTCGGTGCTCGCGCCCGCGATCGTCACCGGCAACACCACCGTCGTCGTCGCGTCCGAGCCCGCACCGCTCGCCGCGATCACCCTGGCCGAAGTCCTCGCCACCTCCGACCTGCCCGGCGGCGTCGTCAACATCCTCACCGGACACCGCACCGAACTCACCCCCTGGCTCGCCTCCCACATGGACGTCAACGCCATCGACCTCACCGGCATCCCGGACGAGCACGTCCAGGACCTGGAAGAGAAGGCCGCCGGCAACCTCAAACGCGTCCACCGCCCCACCGCCACCGGCTGGACCGCCGATCCCGGGACCGCGCGCATGACCGCGTTCCTGGAGACCAAGACCGTCTGGCATCCCGTCGGGGTCTAGACCCACGACCGCACGACCCCCAAGGACACGGCGGAACCGCCGTGACCTCTCCCCACTCATGCCTCGAACAGCCGGAACAGGAGGACCGCGATGGAACCCCACGGTGTTCTCGTCGTCGGCAGCATCACCGCGGACGTGACCGCGTTCAGCGCACGGTTCCCGCGGCGCGGCGAGACCGTGCTCGGCGACGACTTCACCCTCGTGCTCGGCGGGAAGGGGGCGAACCAGGCGGTCGCCTCCGCCCGCGCGGGGGCGCGGACGTGGCTCGCCGGGTGCGTCGGCCGGGACCCGTTCCGCGAGATCGTCCTGGACGGCCTGCGCGCGCACGGCGTCGAGCTGGACCAGGTCCGGACCGTGGACGGCCGCACGGGCGTCGCGCACATCCGGGTCGACGCGTCCGGCGAGAACGACATCGTCATCACCCCCCTGGCGAACGCGGACCTCGGCCCGGCGATGGTCGACGCGAGCATCGCGGCGACCGCCGGGAAGGCCGGGGTCCTGCTGCTGCAGCTCGAAGTCCCCGCCGCGACGACCTGCCACGCGGCGAAGGCGGGCCGGACGGCCGGGCTGACGGTCGTCCTCGACCCTGCCCCCGCGCAGCCGCTGCCGGACGACGCGTGGCGGCACATCGACCTCGTCACGCCGAACGAGAGCGAGGCGACCGAGCTGACCGGCGTGGAGGTGACCGACGCGGCGTCCGCCGAGCGCGCGGGGCGGTGGTTCCTGGACCGCGGCGTCGGCCACGCGCTGATCACGCTGGGCGCGGGCGGCGCCGTCTCCGTCACCGCCGGCGGCGCCCGCCACTACCCCGCCTACGAGGTCACCGCCGTCGACACCACCGCCGCCGGGGACGCGTTCACCGGGTCGCTGGGAGCGGCGCTCGCGGCCGGCGACGACATGGAACGTGCCATCAGGCGCGGGATGGCCGCCGGCGCGCTGGCGACGACCCGTCCCGGCGCGAGCCCGTCCCTCCCCGGACGCGACGAGGTGGACGCGCTGATGACCGGCACCACCCTGGAAGGAGCCGCCCGATGAGGCGCAACAACGGCACGCTCAACGGCCAGCTGGCCCGCGTCATCTCCGAGCTCGGCCACACCGACCTGCTCGCCGTCACCGACGCCGGGCTGCCCATCCCGCCCGGGGTGGAGCGGGTCGACCTGGCGGTGCGGGAGAACCTGCCGCGCTTCCTCGACCTGCTGGACGCCGTCCTCGCCGAGGTCGCCGTGGAGGGCGTCCTGATGTCGGAGGAGATCAAGGAGCACAGCCCGGACATGCTCGCCGAGATCGAGGCGCGCCTCCCGGGGGTGCCGGTGCGGTTCGTCCCGCACCCCGAGTTCAAGCGGGCCACCGGCGGCGCGCGGGCGGCGGTGCGGTCCGGGGAGTTCACCCCGTACGCGAACGTGCTGCTCACCGCGGGCGTCGTCTACTGACGGGAGATCGACATGCGGATGCAGCTGGCCGACGTCCACAAGTCCTTCGGGGAGAACCACGTGCTGCGGGGCGTGAGCCTCGCGGTCGAGCCGGGCGAGGTCGTCGCGCTGTGCGGCGAGAACGGCGCCGGCAAGTCCACCCTCACCCGGGTGATCTCCGGCGCGCACCAGCCGGACCGCGGGCGCGTCCTCGTCGACGGCGAGGCCGCGGTCCTGAAGGACCCGCAGGCCGCGATGGCGCTCGGCATCGAGGTCATCTACCAGGAGTTCCAGCAGAACCTGTTCCCGCACCTGTCGGTCGCGGAGAACATGCACGTCCTCGACCGGGACGGCCGGTTCGGGCGGTGGAGCGTGTCGCGGCGCCGGATGGCGGAGGCCGCGTCGTCCGCGCTGCGGGACCTCGGCCTGGACATCGACGTCCGGCGGCCCGTCGGCGAGCTGGGCGTCGCCGAGCGGCAGATGGTCGAGATCGCGAAGGCGATGACGCACAAGCCGCGGCTGCTGATCCTGGACGAGCCGACGGCGGCGCTGGACGAGCGCGAGTCGGAGCGGCTGTTCGAGCAGGTCCGGCGGCTGCGCGAGGCGGGCGTCACGATCCTCTACATCAGCCACCGGCTGGACGAGGTGTTCGAGCTGTCCGACCGGATCGTCGTGCTGCGCGACGGCCGCGTCACCCTGGACGAGCCCACCGGGTCGCTCACCCCCGCCCGGGTCGTCACCGCGATGGTCGGCGACGCCGTGGACGACTTCTACCCGAAGGAGCGCAACGCCACGGACCGGGTCGTCCTGCGGGTCCGGGGCGCGTCGGGCGGCGATGCGTTCCACGGCGTGGACCTCGACGTCCGGGCGGGCGAGGTGCTCGGCATCGGCGGCGTGGTCGGCTGCGGCCGCGGCGAGCTGCTGCGCGCCCTGTTCGGCCTGCACCCGCTGACCGCCGGGACCGTGACCGTGGACGGCGAGCCGGTCAGGGCGCGCGACCCGCGGCGGGCGATCGCCGGGCGCGTCGCCTACGTCACCCCGGACCGGTCCGGTGAGGGCCTCGCGATGCAGCAGTCGGTCGAGGCGAACGTGTCGCTGCCGTCGCTCGGCCGGTTCACCACGGCCGACGTCGTCCGGCGCGGCCGGGAGCGCGCCGCGACCGGGAAGGTGATGGCGGACCTGCGGGTCCGCGCGGCGTCGCCGTCCGTCCCGGCCGGGTCGCTGTCGGGCGGCAACCAGCAGAAGACCCTGTTCGCCAAGTGGGTCATGACCGGCCCCCGGGTGCTGCTGATGGACGAGCCGACCCGCGGCGTCGACGTCGGCGCCAAGACCGAGATCTACCGGATCATCAACGGGCTCACCGCGGACGGCGTCGCCGTCGTGCTGGTCAGCTCGGACCTGCCCGAGCTCGTCGCCATGTCCGACCGCGTCCTCGTGATGCGCGAGGGGCGGCCCGTCTCCGAGCTCACGGGCGACGACGTGAACGAACAGAACATCCTCGAACACGCACTGGTAGGTGCCCCATGACCTCCACCGTCACGAGCCTCGCGTCCCGGTCCCGGCTCTCCTCGGCGGCCGCCGCCGCGCGCCGGCTGCGCGCGGTCTGGATGCTGCTGCTGGTCGGGGTCGTCCTGACCATCGCCTCCCCGGTCTTCCTGACGCACAACAACCTGATGAACGTGGGGCTGGCCACGTCCGTCGCGGCGCTGCTCGCGGTCGGCCAGACCTACGTGATCGTCCTGGCGGAGATCGACCTGTCGGTCGGCGCGGCGCTCGGCTTCACCGCCGTCGTCACCGCGCAGGCGCTCCGCGACCACGGCCTGGTCGCCGGGGTCGCCGCGGGCGTGGCGGCGGGCGCCGCGATCGGCCTGGTGAACGGGCTGCTCGTCACCAAGACGCGGATGCCGTCGTTCATCGCGACGCTCGCCACCATGTCGGTGCTGTCCGGCCTCAGCCTGCAGCTCACCAAGGGCAACCCGGTCGCCGTCACCGACTACGACTTCCAGGGCATCGGGCAGAGCCGGATCGCCGGCGTGCCCGTCCCCGTGGTCATCATGCTGGTGGTGTTCGCGGCGGCCGGGTACCTGCTGGCCCGGACGCGGTTCGGCCGGCACGTCTACGCCACCGGCGACAACACCGAGGCGGCCCGGCTGTCCGGCGTCCGCACCGACCGGGTCAAGATCCTCGCGTTCGTGATCAGCGGGGTGCTGGCGGCGCTCGCCGGGTTCATCCTGACGGCCCGGCTGTCGACCGCCGAGCCGACCGCTGGCACCGGCCTGGAACTGGAGGCCATCGCCGCCGTCATCATCGGCGGGACGAGCCTCGCCGGCGGCCGCGGCACCCTGCTCGGCACCCTCGTGGGGGCGCTCGTCCTCGGCGTCATCGACAACGGGATGAACCTCCTCGACGTCTCGCCGTTCCTGCAGAACGTCGTGAAGGGCCTGGTCATCCTGCTGGCCGTGTTCCTGGACCGCAACATCGACGTGCTGCGCTCCCTTATCCCGAAACGCGCGGACGGCACCGCGCACCGCGGCCCGTCGCATCGCGGCGGTACCGCCGCCGCCAAGACCCGCTGACCGGTTCCCACCCCACCCCCGCAAAGGAGATTCCCATGCGCGTGGCCCGTACCACCCGCGCCGCGATCGCCGTGACCGCCGCGGCCGCGCTCGCCCTCACCGGGTGCAGCCGCGCCGGCGACGACGCCGGCGCCGACACCGGCAAGGCGTCCGGCAAGAAGGACGCGACGATCATCATGAGCACGCTGAACAACCCGTTCTTCGTCAGCGTCAAGAACGGCGCGCAGGCGCAGGCGGCGAAGCTCGGCATCAAGCTGAACGTGCAGAACGCCAACAACAGCGACGCCGCCGCGCTGAACCAGGCGACGACGGCCGTCTCCAAGCAGACCGGCATCCTCATCATCGACCCGGTCAGCACCCAGTCGGCGACGTCGTCGGTGACGCAGGCGAACGGCGCGAACATCCCGGTGATGGCGTTCGACCGCAAGCCGTCCGGCGGCAAGCTCGCGACGTTCGTCGGCTACGACGCCGTCCAGGCGGGGCGCAACGCCGCCAAGTCGCTCGCCGAGGCCGTCGGCGAGAAGGGCAAGGTCGTCGAGATCCAGGGCCTGCTCGGCACGAACGTCGCGCAGGACCGCAGCAAGGGCTTCAACGAGGAGATCGCGAAGCACAAGGGCATCACGGTCGTCGCCAAGCAGGCCGCGGACTTCGACCGCGCGAAGGCGCTCAACGTGATGACGAACGTGCTGCAGGCCAACCCCGGCATCAACGGCGTCTACGCGGCGAACGACGAGATGGCCATGGGCGCGCTGTCCGCGCTGAAGGCCCGCAACCTGGCCGGGAAGGTGAAGCTCGTCGGCAACGACGGCATCTCCGACGCGCTGGCCGCCGTCGCGGCGGGCGACATGTACGCGACCAACGCCGAGTCGCCGTTCGCGCTCGGCCAGAAGGTCATGGCGCTCGCCGCCGACATCCTGGCGGGCAAGCAGGTCGCGGCGGACGAGACGCTGCAGGGCCGGCTCGTGACGAAGGCCGACGCCAAGGAGTACGCCGACTACCTGGTCGGGCTCGGCGACGCCGCCGACGTTCCGGCGTCCCTGAAGTAGCCCGGTGACCGGTCCCGCCGCCCCGGCCCGGGGCGGCGGGACCGTCGCCGTCGGCGCGCCCGTGCCGTCGTCATCGGGGACGGCCGAGCAGGCGCGCGGCGGCCTCGATGATGGCGTCCTCCGACAGCAGCACGTGGGAGGCCGCGTCGCCGAGCGGGATGAAGGAGTCCTCGCTCGCGACGCGGGCGGCGCGGCCGCCGAAGCCCGCGTCGGCGAGCGCCGTCAGGACGCCCTCGGACACGCCGCCCGTCCGCCTCGTCTCGTCCGCGACGAGGACGGCGCCGGTCGCGCGGGCCTCCCGCAGCAGGTCGTCCACAGGCAGCGGGGCGAGCCAGCGCAGGTCGAGCACGCGGCACCGGACTCCATCCGCCTCGAGGCGGCGCGCGGCGCGCAGGCTCATCCGCAGGCCGTTGGCGAAGGTGGCGATGGTGAGGTCGCGGCCGTCCCCGTAGGTGCGGCCGCGCCCGAGCGGGACCGTGCCGCCGGCCGGCGCCAGCCACCCGTCATCGCCCTCTTCGTGCAGGTCACGGGTGTGGTAAAGGGCGATCGGCTCGAGGAACGCGCAGACCCGGCCGTCGCGTTCGGCCGCGCCGGCGCAGGCGCGCAGCATCCCGGCGGCGTCGTCCGGCCTGGCGGGCGAGGCGATCACGAGGCCGGGGACGTCGCGGAGCGCCGCCACGGCGTTGTCGTTGTGGAAATGGCCGCCGAACCCCTTCTGGTAGGCGTAGGCGGCGATGCGGACCACCATCGGGTTCCGGTACCGCCCCGCCGAGAAGAACGGCAGCGTCGCCGCCTCGCCCCGGATCTGGTCGGCGGCGTTGTGCAGGTAGGCGAGGTACTGGATCTCCGGGACGGGCAGCATGCCCGCGAGGCCGAACCCGAGCGCGAGCCCGAGGACCGACTGCTCGTCCAGGACGGTGTCGAACACCCGCGCCGCCCCTGCCCGTTTCATCAGCCCGCGCGTCACGCCGTAGACGCCGCCCTTGCGGGCGACGTCCTCCCCGAACACGACCATGCCGGGACGCTCGTCGAGCAGGTCGGCGAGCGTCCGGTTGATCGCCTGCGCGACCGTGACGGGCTCGCCCCGCCCGGGCACCTCAGCGCCGGGCGGCGGCTCGCGGTACCGGATCGGGGCCATCACCTCGGCGGCGGACGCCAGCCGCGGCGCGTCCCTCACCCGTTCCGCGCGCCGGATCACCTCGTGCCGCTTGGCCTCGTAGAGCCGGACGACCTCGTCGGCCGTCGCGATGCCCCGGTCGACCAGGAGGCGCGCCGTGCGCAGCAGCGGATCGGCGGCGAGGTCCGCGGCGATCTCGGCGGGCGTGCGGTAGGCGGACTCGACGTCCGACCCGGCGTGGCCCATCAGCCGGACGCAGCGCAGATGCAGGAAGGCCGGGCGGCGGTGCTCGCGCACCCAGTCGCCGGCGCGGCGCGACGCTTCGAAGGCGTCCTCCAGGTCGCCGCCGTCGGCCGAGAAATAGGCGAGGCCGGGACGCGAGCCGTAGGCGGCCTCGATCCAGCCGGGCGGGGTGCGGACGCTGATGCCGATGCCGTTGTCCTCGCAGACCAGCAGCAGCGGCATCGGCAGCCCCTGGAAGCCGCAGTTGACCGCCGCGTTGATCGCGCCCGCCGCCGTCGAGTGGTTCGCGGACGCATCGCCGAAGCTGCTCACCGCCACCGCGTCGCGTGACCACGGCGACGCGACCCCGAGCCGCGCGGCCCGTTCGATCGCAAACGCGACGCCGAGCGCGCGCGGCAGGTGCGAGGCGATCGTCGAGGTCTGCGGAACGATGTGCAGGCGGTGGCTGCCGAACACCTTGTGGCGGCCGCCCGCGATCGGGTCCTCGGCCGCAGCGACGACGCCGAGCAGCACGTCGCGCAGCGGGTCCGCCTCGCCCGCCTGCCGGGCCCGCTCCAGGAAGAACGCGCCCGACCGGTAGTGCAGGAGCGCCGGGTCGTCGGGGCGCAGCGCGGCGGCGACGGCCGCGTTGCCCTCGTGGCCCGACGACCCGATCGTGTAGTAGCCGCGGTCCTGGGCGCGCAGCCATCGCGCCGCGAGGTCGAGGTGCCGGCTCCCGAGCTGCGCGTCGAACAGCCGCAGGCACTCCTCGTCCGAGAGCGGGCCGGGCGCGCGCGGGGTCCCCGGCGGCTTCAGCGACGCGGCCTGCTCCAGGAAGTGGAGGTCGGCGGGCTCGGCCATGCGGGCTCCTGCATTGCGGTGAAGCGGTCCGGTAACGAGCATCGTGCGCGCGCGCCGCCCGGGTCGACCGGTGCGAGACCACGATCCGGTTGTCAGGTGGCCAAGGGATGCTTAACGCGCGTGCTCGGCGGGCGAAGCGTCAGCCGGGCTTGGCCTCGCGGTAAGCAAGCCGCGCTCTGCCCGATCTTGGCCGCGCCCGGCGGCCGGTTCAGTGTGGGAACCGTGCTCACCTCCGTCATCGGCGGCGCCCGGATCCCGGCGGGGCCGCGCTCGTACCGCTCCACCGATCCCTCCCGGACCGCGGACCTGGTCGCGGAGGTGTCCCTCGCGGACGCCGCCGGCCTCGCCGGGGCCTGCCGGGCGGCGCGCGCGGCGCAGGACGCCTGGCGCGACGTGCCGGCGCCGGTCCGCGGGCAGGTCGTCGCGTCGATCGGCTGGCTCGTCGAGGCGAACAAGCCCGCGCTGGCGCGCGTCGTCGCCCGCGAGGTCGGCAAGCCGTACGCCGAGGCGCTCGGCGAGGTCCAGGAGATCGCCGACACGTGCGCGTTCTTCCTCGGCGAGGGCCGGCGGCTGTACGGGCAGACCGTCCCGTCCGAGATGCCGGACAAGCAGCTGTTCACGTTCCGGGACCCGGTCGGCGTCGTCGCCGTGATCACGGCGGGGAACTTCCCGGTCGCGGTTCCGTCCTGGTACATCGTCCCGGCGCTGCTGTGCGGGAACGCGGTGGTGTGGAAGCCCGCCGAGTACGCGGCGGCGTGCGCCGAGGCGTTCTACCAGCTGTTCGCGCACGCGGGGCTGCCGGACGGGGTGCTCAACGTCGTCTACGCCGACGGCCCGGAGACCTACGCCGGGCTGGAGCAGGCGCTCGGCGAGGGGCTCGTCGACAAGGTCGGGTTCACCGGGTCCACGGAGGTCGGGTCGCGGATCGGCGAGCTGTGCGGACGGCACCTGCAGACGCCGTGCCTGGAACTCGGCGGGAAGAACCCGATGGTGGTGACCGAGGACGCCGACCTGCCGCTCGCCGTCGAAGGGGCCCTGTTCTCCGGATTCGGCACGGCCGGGCAGCGCTGCACGTCCCTCGGCACCGTGATCGTGCACGAGTCGCTGCACGGCGCGTTCGTCCGGCTGCTGGACGAGGCGGTGCGCGCCGCGCCGGTCGGCGACCCGTTCGAGGACGTCCTGTACGGCCCGCTGATCAGCGAGCGGTTCGCCGACGGGTTCGAGAAGACGCTCGGCTGGATCCGCGACGGCCATGCCGTGCACGGCTCGTCCGGCATCGGGCGGATCACGGCGGCGAACCCGCGCGCCGGGTTCGCCGGCGACCCCGAGCCCGGGCTCTTCTACCACCCGGTGATCGTGGACGGCGTCGGCCCCGGCGACGAGCTGTTCATGAACGAGACGTTCGGCCCGATCGCCGGCGTCGCCCCGTACCGGACGCTGGACGAGGCGATCGCGCTGGCGAACGCGCCCGGATACGGCCTGTCCGCGTCGATCTACACGACGGACCCGGCGAAGGTGTTCCGGTTCCGGCGGCGGATCTCCGCCGGGATGGTCAGCGTGAACAACTCGACGTCCGGCGCGGAGGCGCACCTGCCGTTCGGCGGGAACGGGCGGTCCGGCAACGGCAGCCGCCAGTCGGGCGTCTGGGTGCTGGACCAGTTCACCCGCTGGCAGTCGATGAACTGGGACCATTCCGGGCGGCTGCAGAAGGCGCAGATGGACGTCGCCGAGATCGTCCCCGACCTGGGCTTCCGGCTGTAGGGGCGAGCGATGGGGCACGAGGCGGACGTCGTCGTCATCGGCGGCGGGGTGATGGGGACGAGCATCGCGTTCCACCTCGCCGAGGCCGGGGTGCGGGTGGTGCTGGCCGAGCGGGACGAGCTGGGCTCCGGGTCGACGTGCAAGGCGGCGGGCGGGGTCCGGGCGCAGTTCTCCGACGAGGTGAACATCCGCCTCGGCGCCCGCAGCCTGGAGGCGTTCGCGCGGTTCGGCGAGCGTCCCGGGCAGGAGATCGACCTGCACCGGGTCGGGTACCTGTTCCTGCTGTCGCGGCCCGAGGACGTCGCCGCGTTCGAGGAGAGCGTCGCCCTGCAGAACGAGCTCGGCGTGCCCAGCCGGATGATCACGGTGGCGGAGGCGCGGCGGCTGTCCCCGCTCATCGAGACCGGCGGTCTCCTCGCCGCCGCGTTCTCCCCCGACGACGGGCACTGCACGCCGGAGTCGGTCGTCCTCGGGTACGCGACCGCCGCGCGGCGGCACGGCGCGACGCTGCTGACGCACTGCGAGGTGCTCGGGATCGACGCGCCCGGCGGCGAGGTCCGGGCGGTGGAGACCTCGCGTGGACGGATCGCCGCGTCCGCCGTCGTGTGCGCCGCCGGTGCGTGGTCGGCGCGGGTGGGCGCGATGGCGGGCGTCGACCTGCCGGTGGAACCGCTGCGGCGGCAGATCGCGTTCACCGGGCCGATGCCGGACCTGCCGCGTCCCGTGCCGATGACGATCGACTTCACGACCTCGTTCTACTTCCACGGCGAGGGCGAGGGGCTGATGCTCGGCATGTCCGACCCGGACGAGCGGCCCGGCTTCCTGCTCGACCGGACGGACGCGTGGCTGCCGCGGCTCACCGGCGCCATCGCCGCCCGCGCGCCGCGCCTCCTCGACGCCGGCCTCGCCGGCGGATGGGCCGGGCTGTACGAGGTCACCCCCGACCACAACGCGCTGATCGGCGAGGACGGCCGGGTGTCCCGGTTCCTGTACGCGACCGGGTTCTCCGGCCACGGGTTCCTGCAGGGCCCGGCGGTCGGCGAGGTCGTCCGCGACCTGTACCTGCGCCGCGAGCCCTTCGTGGACGTCGCTCCCCTGCACGCCGCGCGGTTCGCCGGCGACCGCCCCCGCCCGGAGATCAACTGTGTCTGACGTGCTCGCGCTGATGGACGAGTGGGGCCCCGAGCGGGTCGTGTGCGTGTCGGACGCCCGGACCGGGATGCGCGGCGTCCTCGTCATCGACAACACCGCCCTCGGCATGGGCAAGGGCGGCATGCGGATGAGCCCGGCCGTGACGGTCGCGGAGGTCGCGCGGCTCGCCCGCGTGATGACCTACAAGTGGGCGGGCGCCGACCTGTTCTTCGGCGGCGCGAAGGCGGGGATCGCGGCCGACCCCGCGTCCCCGGACCGGGAGGCGGTCCTGCGGGCGTTCGTGCGGGCGCTGGCGCAGGAGATCCCGGCCCGGTACGTCGCGGGCCTCGACATGGGGCTGACGGAGCGGGACGCGGCGATCGTCCAGGACGAGCTGGGCGACCGCGGCGCGGCGGTCGGCACCCCGCACGCGCTGGGCGGCATGCCCTACGACGAGCTGGGCGTCACCGGGTACGGGGTCGCGGAGGCCGCCGACGCCGCCGCGCGCGACGCCGGTCTGGAGCTGTCCGGCGCGCGGGTCGCGGTGCAGGGGTTCGGCGCGGTCGGGCACGCCGCCGCGCGCCGCCTGGCGGAGCTGGGCGCGACCGTGGTCGCGGTGTCGACCGTCCACGGCGCGCTGCACGACCCCGACGGCCTGGACGTCGCGCGCCTCCTCGCGCTGCGCGGCGAGGCCGGCGACGCGGCGGTGAAGGAGTACGGCGGACGGCTCCTCGACGTGGGCGCCGAGCTGCTGGTGCCCGCGGACGTCCTCGTCCCGGCCGCGCTGCAGGACGTGATCGGCGAGGACGTCGCCGGCCGGATCCAGGCGCGGATCGTCGTGGAGGGCGCGAACCTGCCGACCGACCGCGCGGCGCAGCGGGTCCTCGCGGCGCGGGGCGTCACGGTCGTCCCGGACTTCGTGGCGAACGCCGGAGGCGTCGTCGCGGCCGGGTACGCGATGGACGCCCGCTACTCGGCGTTCCGACCCGATCCCGGCGCGGTGTTCGCGGCGGTCTCGTCGAAGATGCGCGACAACACCGCGAAGGTGCTCGCCGCCGCCCGCGCGCAGGGCACGACCACGCACGAGGCGGCGCTGGCGCTCGCGCAGGAGCGCGTGCGCGCCGCGATGGAGCTCAAGGGCCGGTGGCGCCGCTGATCTCCGCCTCCACGTCGCGCGCCACGTCCATCAGCCCGCGCATGGCGTCCTTCACCAGCGGGTTGCTGTTGGAGGTGCGGCGCAGCACGGTCACGTGGCGGCGCGGCGTGCGGCGGCTCAGCCGCAGCGTCCGCAGGCCCGGATGCGGGACGCAGCCGAGCGCCGGGACGAGCGCGATGCCGAGGCCGCAGCCGACGAGCCCGCACACCACCGCGTAGTCGTTGCTGCGGAAAGCGATGTTCGGCGTGAACCCGGCGGTGCCGCACAGCCGCAGCAGCGCCTGCGCGCCGCAGCTGTCGGGGCGGCTGGCGATCCACGTCTCCGACCGCAGGTCCCGCAGCCGCGCGGTGCGCCGGCCCGCCAGCGGATGCCCGGCCGGGACGCACAGCACCAGGTTCTCGTGCATCACCGGCGTCTCGATGATCTGGTCGGGCCAGCCGCGCGGGAACAGGTCGTACCGGTAGACGAGCTGGAGGTCGAGGTCGCCGTCCAGCAGCTCCGGCAGCAGCTCGTCCGGCTCGCCCTCGGACAGCTTGATCTCGATGCCGGGCCGGATCCGCGACAGCTCCGCCAGCACCCGCGGCAGGATGCGGGCGCTGGCGGTCGGGAAGCTGCCGAGCCGCAGCGCGCCGCGCTCGCCGCTGGCGACGGTGCGCAGCTCCCGCTCCAGCGTGGCGATCGCCGACAGCACGTCGTTGCCCTTGCTGACCAGCAGGAACGCCGCGCTGGTCGGCCGCACGCTGCGGGCCCGGCGCTCGAACAGCACCAGCCCGCAGGCGCGCTCCAGCGCGGCGACCTGCTGGGAGACGGCGGACGCGGTGTACCCGAGGTTGCGGGCCGCGTCCGCGAACGACCCGGTGCGCACGACCTCGCGCACGGTCTGGATGTGCAGGGGACTGATCATCGGTGGGTGCTCCCCGTCGACCGGCGGCGCTTCGACGTCTCCCCGCGGACGCCCCCTTCTTCCGTTCTAGTCGTGCGCGGGCCGTTTGGCCACCAGCGTCAGCACGTCGTACTTGGCGACGGACGCGCCGTCCTGGTTGGTGACGTCGGTGTCCCAGCGGACCTCGCCGTAGCCGGCGCCCTCGCGCGGCGAGATCTGCTTGGCGGTCAGCGTCACCGTCAGCTCGTCGCCGGGCTTCACCGGGGTGAGGAACCGCAGGTTCTCCAGCCCGTAGTTCGCCAGGACGGGCCCCGGCGCGGGCTCGACGAACAGCCCCGCCGCGAACGACACGACGAGGTAGCCGTGCGCGACCCGGCCGCCGAACAGCGGGTTCTTGCGGGCCGCCTCCTCGTCGGTGTGCGCGTAGAAGGTGTCGCCGGTGAACTCGGCGAAGTGCGCGATGTCGTCGAGCGTGACGACGCGGGGCCCGCCGACGGCGGTGTCGCCGACCCGCAGGTCCTCCAGGTGCTTGCGGAACGGGTGCTCGTCGGTGACGGTGCGGTCGGTGCCGGGCACCCAGCGGCCGGTGAGCGCGGTGAGCATCGCGGGACCGGCCTGGACGGCGGTGCGCCGCATGTGGTGCACGACCCCGCGGATCCCGCCCATCTCCTCGCCGCCGCCGGCGCGTCCCGGGCCGCCGTGGACGAGCGCGGGCAGCGGCGACCCGTGCCCGGTGGACTCCTTGGCGTCCTCGGAGTTCAGCACCAGCAGCCGCCCGTGCCAGGGCGCCAGGCCGAGGACGACGTCACGCGCGAACTCCGCGTCCGCGGTCACCACGGACCCGGCGAGGCTGCCCCGGCCGCGCGCCGCGAGCGCGATCGCGTCCGCCGCGTCCGCGTACGGCATGAGCGTGCTGACCGGGCCGAACGCCTCGACCTCGTGCGGCTCGGCGCGCCCGGTGTCGTCGGCGCGCAGCAGCACCGGCGACATGAACGCGCCGCGCTCGGCGTCCGCGCCCTTCACCTCGACCCGCTCCGGGTCGCCGAACACGATCCGGCCCGCGTCCGTCAGCGCCTTGAGCGACCGGCGGACCTCCTCGCGCTGGTCGAGGGTGGCGAGCGCGCCCATCCGCACGTCCGGGTCGGCCGGGTTCCCGACCGTCACCCTCGCCAGCCGCTCCTGGACGGCCTCCGTCACGGCGTCGATCAGCGCGGCGGGGACGAGCGCGCGGCGGATCGCGGTGCACTTCTGCCCGGCCTTGACGGTCATCTCCGCGACGAGCTGCTTGACGTACAGGTCGAACTCGGGCGTGCCGGGCGCCGCGTCCGGGCCGAGGACCGAGCAGTTCAGCGAGTCGGCCTCGGCGTTGAACCGGACGGCGTTGCCGACGATCGCCGGATGCGTGCGGAGCAGCCGCGCCGTCGAGGCCGAGCCGGTGAACGCCACGATGTCCTGCTCGGTGAGGTGGTCGAGCAGGTCGCGCGGGTCGCCGCAGACCATCTGGACGCTGCCCTCCGGCAGGATCCCCGACTCCACGACCAGCTCGACCAGCCGGGCCGTCAGGTACGCGGTCTGGCTCGCGGGCTTGATCAGGCTCGGCATGCCGGCGAGGAACGCGGGCGCGAGCTTCTCCAGCGGCCCCCACACCGGGAAGTTGAACGCGTTGATCTGCACCGCGACGCCGTGCGACGGGGTGCACAGATGCTGGCCGACGAACGTGCCGCCCTTGCCGAGCGGCTCGACGGCGCCCTCCACCAGCACCGTGTCGTTCGGCAGCTCGCGCTTGCCCTTGCTCGCATAGCCGAACAGCACGCCGATGCCGCCGTCGACGTCGAACTTGGAGTCGCCCAGCGTGGCGCCCGTCCGCGCGGACAGCGCGTACAGCTCCTCGCGGTGCTCCCGCAGGTGGGACGCCAGCGCCTTCAGCAGCGCGGCGCGCTGGTGGAACGTCAGCTCCCGCAGCACCGGCCCGCCGACCGCCCGCCCGTGGTCCAGGGCGGCGCCCATGTCGACCCCGGCGGAGGAGATCCGCGCGATCTCCTCCCCCGTGACGGCGTCGTGCAACGGCGCCCCCTCGTCCTCCGGAGCACGCCATGAACCCGACACATAGCTGCGCAGCACGACCACCGGGACCTCCTCGTCCGCATATCTCTGGTTCTTCCTGCCACGATCGGCGCGCGTTCACGCCTTGCAGACATGACAGCCCAGGACGGGTTTCTTTGTCGACATGCTGCTTTGCGGCAAGAGCGTCAGTTCTCGACGAGGAGCCTGTCGCCGTCGTCCCTGGAGACGGACATGACGAGCGGTGCTTCGTGCCCGCCGGGGAAGTCGACGGCGATCCGCTCCGGTCCCCGCCGCTCCCAGCGGCCCTTGCGCTCGGCGAGGCGGTCGTCGGGAGCGGGACGGTGCTCGGTGACGGTGCCGTCCGGGCGGAACTCCAGGCGCCGCCGCGGGCGGCGGGCCGGAGGGAGCGGCCGGCCTTCCGGCCGGTACACCGCCGCGGCCGGGGTGTCCTCCTCGAAGGCGTGGACCCACGTGCCCGTGACGGGGGCCGGCGTGCCTTCGGTGCCGCTTCCTCCGGTCATGGCGCCTCCTCCGGCGATCGTCCCCTCATCCGCCGAAGCGGTGGCCGACGAGCCCGAGCGCGTCGTGGATGTCGGTCAGGGCCTCCCGGGTCAGGCGCTCGGTGTCGTGGAGCAGCCGTTCGACGTCGGCGTCCTGGGCGACGTACCCCGGAGTCTGGGCCTCCGCCGGCCTCGTCTCGGGCGCGGGCGCGGCGGGCGTCGCGGGCGCGGCCTGGTGCGCCACGAGGAACGACGCGCGCGTCCCCTCGAGGCAGGCGTTGACCCGCTCGCGCTGGCCGCGGGTGAACATGAACATGCTGTCGTCGTCCACGTAGTCCATATAGTTCATGAACATGTCGCCGTTCGGCCCGTTGTTGCAGCTGACGTGCGGGAACGCCGGCTTGCCCACGTTGGAGTCCGCCTGGTTCGGCGTGTCCGCGACGCGGTCGTCGTTGCTGCACGCGCCGTCGTCGTCGCCCCAGATGTGGAACAGGTCGAGCCAGTGCCCGATCTCGTGCGTCGCCGTGCGGCCGCCGTTGTACGGGGCAGCGGCGGTGCCGGTCGTCCCGAAGGCCGAGTGCAGGATGACCACGCCGTCGGTCTGCGGCGGGCCGCCGGGGAACTGCGCATAGCCCAGCAGGCCCTCGCCCAGCTGGCACACCCACAGGTTGAGGTACTGGTCGCTCGGCCAAGGGTCGGCGCCGCCGCTGGCCGCCGCCTTCACGGCGTCGTGCGAGTCGAAGCCGGTGCGGTCCGTCTCGGCCCTGACGATCCCTTCCGTCGGGGCGCCGTGCGGATCCACGGTCGCGAGCGCGAACTCGACCTCGATGTCGGCCACCAGCGGCTTCCACGCGTCCGGCACCCGCGACACGTCGGGGTTGGCGGCGCGGAAGTCCCGGTTGAGGACGTCGATCTGGCTGTGGATCTGCGCGTCGCCGATGTTCTGCGCCGGGGTGCTCGGGTTGTGCACCACGTGGACGACGACCGGGATGGTCACCACGCCGCTGCGGACGGAGGCGCGCCGTCCGGTCTCGTACTGGAGAGCCCGGTTCTCGATGCGGGCGCGCTGCGCCCGGTAGGTCATGCTCTCGTTCAGCAGCCGGCGGTGGACGTGCATGGCGCCGCACAGGTCGCGCGACGGGGCCGGGAAGGGGTTGTACTCGGTCATGGTGGTCCTCTCGGATCTCGCGGCCGAGGCCCGCCTCTCCCGCGCGGGCCTCCCCCTGCCGTGCCGGGAGCCCTACCAACCACCACCGGCACCCTAAGCTCGAAAAGCCGCAAACTACCGTCAAACCCCCAGACGTATACATTTCACTCGGCATTCACGACCCGCCCGAACGAAGTTACAGATCTTGATGATCTGTTCCTCCGTTCACTACGCTGCGCGCATGCCCACCCTCTCCCGCGTCTCCGCCGAGCTGACCGGCCTGCGCGCCGCCGCCCGCGCGGGGATGATCGGCCCGATGCCGCCGGCCGCGCTGCTGCGGGCGGCGCGCGCCCTGCGCGCCTACGGGCCGCTCGGCGCCGTCACCTCGCTGCCCGCCCAGCGCTTCCCCGACCGCGTCGGGCTCGTGGACGAGCGGGGCCCGCTGACGTTCGCCGAGCTGGAGCGGCGCTGCAACGCCCTCGCCAACGCGTTCCGGGAACGCGGCGTCGGCCCGGACTCCACCGTCGGCATCCTGTGCCGCAACCACCGCGGCCTGCTGGAGGCGATGTCGGCGGCGGCCAAGACCGGCGCGTCCGTGCTGTTCCTCAACACCGACTTCGCCGCGCCGCAGCTGCGCGACGCCGTGACCCGCGAGGGCGTCACCGTCCTGGTGCACGACGAGGAGTTCGCGGCGGTCGCCGGCGGCCTCGACCTGCCCCGCCACACCGACGCCGATCTCGACGGCCTCATCGCCGAAGGCGGCACCGCTCCCCCGCCCGCGCCGTTCCGGCACGGCTCGATGGTGATCCTCACCAGCGGCACGTCCGGCCGGCCGAAGGGCGCGCCGCGCTCGCAGTCGCCGTCGATGGCGCTGCCCGGCGGCATCCTGTCGAAGGTGCCGTTCCGGGGCCGCGAGGCGATGTTCGTCGGCCCGCCGCTGTTCCACGGGTTCGGGCTGACCTGCGCCGTCCTCGCGCTCGGCCTCGGCTCCACCCTCGTGCTGCGCCGCCGCTTCGACGCCGCCGCGGTCCTGGCCGATCTCGAAGAGCACCGCTGCACGTCGCTGATCGCCGTCCCGGTGATGCTGAACCGGCTGCTCGCCTCGCCCGACCTCGACGCCCGCGACCTGTCCCGGCTCAAGGTGATCCTCACGGGCGGAGCGCGGCTGGACCCCGACCTCGCCCGCCGCACCGCCGAGGCGTTCGGGCCCGTCCTGCACAACTTCTACGGCTCCACCGAGGCGTCCTGCATCACCATCGCCACGCCCGAGGACCTCGCCGCCGCGCCCGGCTGCGTCGGACGCCCGCCCGCCGGCACGACCGTCGCGATCCTCGGCGACGACGACCGCCCCGTCGCCCCCGGCGCGACCGGCCGGATCTTCGTCGACTCGCCCGCCCGGTTCGGCGGCTACACCGGCGGGGGCGGCAAGGAGGAGGTCGGCGGGCTGATGGCCGTCGGCGACCTCGGCCACGTCGACGAGGGCGGCCGGCTGCACGTGGACGGCCGCGCCGACGACATGATCGTCTCCGGCGGCGAGAACGTCCACCCGGGCGAGGTCGAAGACCTGCTGGCCGCGCATCCCGCCATCGCCGAGGCCGCCGTCGTCGGCGTCCCCGACGAGGAGTTCGGCCAGCGCCTGCGCGCCTTCGTCGTCGCCGCCGGCGGCGGGGGCCTCGGCGAGGACGACGTGAAGAAGCACGTCGCCGCCAACCTCGCCCGCCACAAGGTCCCGCGCGAGGTCGTCTTCCTCGACGCCCTCCCCCGCAACCCGGCGGGCAAGGTCCTCAAACACACCCTCCCCGAGCCCTGACCGGCCGCGCCGCCCACCATCGTGAGGTCCCGCGCGGCGGGCTGAAATACTCGTGACCATGACTTACACGGCCGACGGCGACCGATACGAACGACTTCCCTACCGGCGGTGCGGGCGCAGCGGGCTGCGGCTCCCCGCGATCTCGCTCGGGCTGTGGCACAACTTCGGCGACGACCGCCCGATCGACGTCCAGCGGGCGATCCTGCGGCGGGCGTTCGACCTCGGGGTGACGCACTTCGACCTCGCCAACAACTACGGGCCGCCCTACGGGTCGGCGGAGACCAACTTCGGCCGCATCATGCGCGAGGACCTCGCGCCCTACCGGGACGAGCTGATCATCTCGACGAAGGCCGGCTACGACATGTGGCCCGGCCCGTACGGCGAATGGGGGTCGCGCAAGTACCTGCTCGCCAGCCTCGACCAGTCCCTGAAGCGGACGGGGCTGGACTACGTCGACATCTTCTACAGCCACCGGTTCGACCCGGACACGCCGCTGGAGGAGACGATGGGCGCGCTGGACCACGCCGTCCGGTCCGGGAAGGCGCTGTACGCGGGCATCTCGTCGTACTCGCCGAAGCGCACCGCGGAGGCCGCGCGGATCCTGCGGGAGATGGGGACGCCGCTGCTGATCCACCAGCCGTCCTACTCGATGCTGAACCGGTGGATCGAGGGCGGCCTGCTCGGCACCCTGGAGGAGGAGGGCGTCGGCTGCATCGCGTTCTCGCCGCTGGCGCAGGGCATGCTCACCGGCAAGTACCTCGGCGGCATCCCCGAGGGGTCGCGGGCCAGCAGGAACACCTCGTTCTCCAGCGACCTGCTCACCGAGGAGAACGTCCGGCACGTCCGGACGCTCGACGAGATCGCCCGGGGGCGCGGCCAGTCGCTCGCGCAGATGGCCCTCGCGTGGTCGCTGCGGGACGCGCGGGTCACCTCGGCGCTGATCGGCGCGAGCAGCGTCGCGCAGCTGGAGGAGAACCTCGCCGCGCTGGACCGGCTCGACTTCACGCCGGACGAGCTGGAGGCGATCGACCGGGACGCGGTGGAGGCGGGCATCAACATTTGGGCGGCGTCCAGCGCCGAGTAATCGGAGGTGTGCATCGTCCTTGCCGGACCGGGCACGACGGGCGCATGGAAGAGATGACGCTGCGCAGTGCCGCATTCGACGATCACACGCTCATGCCGTCGGAGTACTCGCACGACCGGGGCGACGTGTCGCCGCCGCTGGAGTGGTCGCCGGTCCCGGAGGAGGTGGTGGAGCTGGCGCTGGCCTGCGAGGACCCGGACGCCCCCGTCGGGACGTTCGCGCACTGGCTGGTCGCCGGCATCGACCCCGTCACCACCGGCCTGGACGCCGGGGAGCAGCCGACCGGCGCGGTCCTCGGCCGCAACGACTACGGGACGGAGGGCTACGGCGGGCCGAAGCCGCCGGCCGGCGACGACCCGCACCGCTACTTCTTCCGCCTGTACGGGCTGTCGGAGCCGTCCGGGCTGCGGGACGGCTTCACCGCGGAGGAGCTGCGGGACGCCGTCGAGGACAAGGTCGTGGCGTCGGGCACGCTCGTCGGCACGTTCGCCCGGTGACCGCCGGGAGCCCGGGGCCTGACGACGACCGCCGCGACGACGAGGGCCGCGACGACGAGGGCTGCGACGACCACGAGGACCGCGAGCCGGCGGGGAACGAGCCGCTGACCGCGCGGAGCGCACTGGGCCTGCGGGCGGTCCTGTCGGGCGTCGCGCTGGTGGCGGCGGCCGCGGCGGCCATCGTGTTCGGCATCGTCGCGAACCGCGACGGGAGCGGGACGGCCTGGGGCGCGGCGGTGGTCTGCGTGATCGTCGCCGCGATCGCGGCGGCGGACCTCGCGGTGATCGCGCGCCGCGCCCGCGCCCGGGGCCGCTGATCAGTGCCGGTGGGACGGCGCGGCCAGCTCGGGGTGGGCCAGCAGCCAGGAGATCCGCTCGCGGCTCTCGTCGTCGGTGGGCGTGTAGACGACCAGCCGGGCGCCCGCCGACCCGGTGATGTCGAGGTTGGTGGTGCGGGTGCGGATCTCCTCCACCACGGGGTGCCGGAACACCTTCACGCGCGGGCCCGGCAGGGCGACCTCGTGCTCGGCCCACAGCCGCGCGAACTCCGGGTTGGCCGCCTGGAGCCGCTGGACCAGCTCCTTCCAGCCCGGCTCGTTCATGTGCCGGCTGTAGCGGTACCGGAACACCGCGACGTGCATCGGCATCTCCTCGGCCATGTTCCCGACCGGGTTGCAGCACGACGGCGTCGTGAACGTGATCCACATCGTGTTGCGCTCGCACGGCGGGAACGTCTCGAGGCACGGGAAGATCGCCGTGAAGGCGGCGTTCCAGGCGAGCACGTCCGAGCGGGCGTTGCACACCGCCGCGGGCAGCGGCAGCAGCTCGTCGAGGATCGTCTGCATGTCCTCGGGCAGCTGCCGGGCCTCGTCCGGCGGCTCCGCCTCCGGCACCTCGGCGAGCCGGTACAGGTGCTCGCGCTCGGCGCCGTCGAGGCGCAGCGTGCGGGCCACGGCGTCCAGCACCTGGGTGCTGGCGTTGATCGGGCGGCCCTGCTCGAGCCAGGTGTACCAGGTGACGCCGACCCCAGCGAGCTGCGCGACCTCCTCGCGGCGCAGGCCGGGCGTGCGGCGCCGCTGCCCCGGCGGCATGCCGACCTCGTGCGGGGTGATCCGCTCGCGCCTGCTGCGCAGGAACTCCGCCAGTTCGGTGCGGCGCCGGGACGTCCTGCGCCCGGTCGCCGTTCCGGTCGTCGTCACCGTTCCAGCCTGCCCTTCGCGCGGGGTCGTTGCCAGGTGCTGCCAGTACCAGTATCAAGGGGCTCTCGTTACCGGTACCGGATCGGCGCCAGTGTCGTTCCCATGACACAGACAACCGATCTGCGCGGGGTCATTCCCGAGCGGGATGCGCGGAGCGGTCCCGGAGGCCTCGTCCTCGGCCTCCTGCTGCTGGGACAGTTCATGGCCATCCTCGACGTGAACATCGTCAACGTGGCGCTGCCGACGATGCGGGCGGACCTGCACGCGTCCGGCGCGGGACTGCAGCTGATCGTCGCCGGCTACACCATCACCTACGCCGTGCTGCTGATCACGGGGGCGCGGCTCGGCGACATCGCCGGGCACCGCCGGACGTACCACGCCGGGCTGGCCGCCTTCACGGTGATGTCCCTGGCCTGCGGGCTGGCGCCGTCCACCTGGCCGCTGGTCGGGTTCCGGTTCCTGCAGGGCGCCGGGGCGGCGCTGATGACGCCGCAGGTGATGTCGATGATCCAGCGGAACTTCACCGGCGCGGCACGGGCGCGCGCGCTGGGCTTCTACTCGGCGGTGATCGCGGGCGGCGTGGTCGTCGGCCAGGCCGCCGGCGGGCTGCTGGTGAGCGCGGACCTGTTCGGCGCGGGCTGGCGGACGGTGTTCCTCGTCAACGTCCCGATCGGCGCGGTGCTGCTGGTGGCGGGGCCGCGGCTGCTGCCGCGCGACGGCGGCGGCGCGCGGGGCGGGGACCTCGACCTGCGGGGCTTGCTCACGCTGTCGCCGGCCGTGCTGCTGTTCGTCGTCCCGCTGATCCTCGGACACGAGCTGGGCTGGCCGCTATGGGGGTGGTTCTCGCTGGCGGCGAGCGCCGCGTTCCTCGCCGCGTTCGTCGCGGTGGAGCGGGGCGTGGCGGCGCGCGGCGGCCGGCCGCTGGTCTCGCCGCGGGTGCTGCGGGCGCCGCGGCTGCTGCCCGCCTGCGGGGCGCTCATGCTGGCGCCGGGGACGTGGGGTTCGTTCCTGTTCACGACGACGCTGCACCTGCAGGGCGACCTGAGGATGTCGCCGCTCCGGTCGGGGCTGGCGTTCGTGCCGTGCGTCGCCGCGTTCGCGCTGGTGGGGCTGAACTGGCAGCGGCTGCCCGTCCGCTGGCACCGGAGGGTGATCCCGGTGGGGTTCGCGATCGCGGCGGCGGGCTACCTGTGCGTCGGCCCGCTGGCCGGCGGCGGCGTCGCGTACGAGGCGCTCACCGCGGTGATCGGGTTCGGCCTCGGGGTCATGTCGATCATCATGACGGCGGGGCTGGAGCACGTCCCGGCCGCGGACGCGGCGGACGCCAGCGGGCTGCTGCTGACGCTGATGCAGATCAGCCAGGTGATCGGCGTCGCGACGATCGGGACGCTGTTCCTGACCGCGGCGGAGTCGAGCGGTTCGACCCGGCACGCCGAGTACGCGACCGGGTGGGCGCTGGGCGCGGTGGCGCTGGCCGGTACCGCGTTCACGGTGCTGCTGGCCCGCGGCCGGGCCGCCGCCCGCGACGCCTGACGCGCTCCCCGCCTTACGCGGAGCCTCAGTACGCGGTGAGGCGGGCGCGCGCGGCCTCCACGGCGGGCGGTAGGGGGCGACGCTCGCCTGCCAGCCGCGGC
>NZ_WBMR01000123.1 GCF_008923365.1 Actinomadura montaniterrae | reverse complement strand
CGCCGCGGCGGGCGGAGCCTGGGCGAAGGGGCCGCTGCGGCCGCTGCGGCGCGCCGGCGCGGGCCGCGGGCCCGGCGAGTTCCGGCACCTCGGGCTGGTCGCCGCGCTGGCGCTGCTGGCGGTGGTCGGGGTGATCACCGAGCCGGACAACTTCCCGACCTCCGGCAACCTGGTCGGGATCCTGGCGCTGGCCGCCACCATCGGGGTGATCACGGTCGGCCAGACGTTCGTGATCATCGGGGGCGGGATCGACCTGTCGGTCGGGTCGGTGATGGCGCTGGCGTCGGTGTGGGCGACGACCGTCGCGACGCAGTCGTACGGCCCGGCGGTGATGGCGCTGTGCGCGATCCTCGTCGGGACGGGCGCGGGCGTCGTCAGCGGCCTGCTGATCTCCTACGGCCGGATGGTCCCGTTCATCGCGACGCTGGCGATGCTGGTGTCGGCGCGCGGGCTGGCGCAGCGGATGTCGGACCGCAAGACCCAGCTGATCCGCCCGGAGAACGACGCGATCGAGTCGCTGTCCACCACGAAGGTGCTCGGGCTGCCGCTGGTCGTGTACATCTTCGCGGCCGTCGCGGTCGCCGGGTGGGTGCTGCTGAACCGCACCACGTTCGGCCGCCGCACGTTCGCGGTCGGCGGCAACCCGGAGGCGGCGCGGCTCGCCGGCATCGACGTCCGGCGGCACACGCTGCTGCTGTACGCGCTGTCGGGGTTCTGCTGCGGCGTTGCCGCGATCATCATCATGGCCCGCACCACCACCGGCTCCAGCACCCACGGCGACCTGTACGAGCTGGACGCGATCGCCGCGGTGATCATCGGCGGGACGCTGCTGACCGGCGGGCGCGGCACCGTCGCCGGGTCGATCCTCGGCGTGCTGGTGTTCACCGTCATCACGAACCTGTTCATCCTGAACGGCCTGCAGACCAGCGACCAGCTCATCGCCAAGGGCGTGATCATCGGAATCGCGGTGCTGCTGCAGCGCCGCGGCCTGCGCTCGCCCACCTGACCCGCTCGCCCCCCGACCGGCGCGCCCCCCGCCCCCACCCCCCGGAAACCAGGAGCACGTCATGCGCGACCAGAGCACCCGCCCCACCCGCCGAGGCGTCCTGTTCGGCGGCGCCGCAGTCGCGGCCGGAGCCCTCGCGACCGCCTGCACCAGCAACAAGGAGAAGGACGACCCCGCCCCGGCCGCGCAGACCGGCGCGCTCGGCGGCGACAACGACAAGCCCGGCAAGCAGGTCACCATCGGGTTCTCCGCGCCCGCCGCCGACCACGGCTGGACGGCCGCGATCGCGAAGAACGCCGAGGCGCAGGCGAAGAGGTACAAGGACGTGACGTTCAAGCCCGTCCAGCCGACCAACGACATCAACCAGCAGATCTCCGCGGTCGAGTCGCTGATCTCGGAGAAGGTGAACGTGCTGGTGATGCTGCCGAACGACGGCGAGCAGCTGAACCAGGTGGCGCGCAAGGCGATGGACGCCGGCATCCCGGTGATCAACCTGGACCGGGTGTTCCCCGACAAGCTGTCGTACCGGACGTGGATCGGCGGCGACAACTACGGCATGGGCGTGTCCGCCGGCCACTACATCGGCAAGAAGCTCAAGGCCAAGGGCGTGTCGAACCCGGTGATCGTGGAGATCCAGGGGATCGCGACGCTGCCGCTCACGCAGGACCGCAGCAAGGGGTTCGCGGACGCGCTGAAGTCGTACGGGTACTCCGTGACCGCCAAGCAGGACGCGAAGTTCACCGTCGAGACCGGCAACCAGGTCGCGTCGAACCTGCTGCAGGCGCACAAGAAGATCGACGCGCTGTGGAACCACGACGACGACCAGGGCGTCGGCGTGCTCGCCGCGATCAAGCAGTCCGGCCGCAAGGAGTTCTTCATGGTCGGCGGCGCC
Organism: Actinomadura montaniterrae; assembly: GCF_008923365.1. Classification (GTDB taxonomy): domain Bacteria; phylum Actinomycetota; class Actinomycetes; order Streptosporangiales; family Streptosporangiaceae; genus Spirillospora; species Spirillospora montaniterrae. Next base: position 26,676 of record NZ_WBMR01000123.1, on the reverse strand, counting down.
GGGTCCGCGAACGCGATGCGGGAGATCAAGGCGGGGAACGGGGTGCTGGAGGCGACCGTCACCTACCCGCCGACGATGGCCGCGTCCGCGGTCCGGCTGGCCCGGTTGCTGGCGCAGGGCAAGGGCATGGCCGACCTGGTGGAGCTGGAGCCGCCGCAGTCGATCACGCTGGCGTCGGAGACCGTCACCCGCGACAACGTGAGCCGCTACCTGCCGCTCGGCTTCGAGTCCTGAGGCAGGGCCGCGCGCCCGCCGGCGATCCCGGCGGGCGCAGTACAGAGAGGTGAGCACATTGACCACCGTCGGAGTCGGGATGGTCGGGCACGCGTTCATGGGGCGCGCCCACTCCCAGGCATGGCGCAGCGTCGGGCCGTTCTTCGGGCCGCCGCTGACCCCGGTGATGGCCGCTCTCGCCGGACGCGACGCCGGACGGGCCGCCGAGGCCGCCCGCACGCTCGGGTGGGCGTCGTCGGAGGGCGACTGGAAGCAGCTGCTGCGCCGCGACGACGTGCAGATCGTGGACATCTGCACGCCGGGCGACGCGCACGCCGAGATCGCCGTCGCGGCGCTGGACGCGGGCAAGCACGTCCTGTGCGAGAAGCCGCTCGCGAACTCGTCCGCGGAGGCGGAGGAGATGGTGGCGGCGGCGGAGCGCGCGCGGGCGAACGGCGTCCGGTCGATGGTCGGGTTCAACTACCGGCGCGTCCCGGCGGTCACGCTCGCCCGCAACCTCGTCGCCGGCGGGCGCATCGGGACCGTCCGGCACGTCCGCGCGCAGTACCTGCAGGACTGGCTGACGGACCCGGAGGCGCCGTTCAGCTGGCGGTTGGACCGTGACAGGGCCGGGACGGGCGCGCTCGGCGACATCGGCGCGCACATCATCGACACCGCGCAGTTCATCACGGGGCACGCGCTCGTCGGGGTGTCGGCGGTGATGGACACCTTCGTCCGGGAGCGCCCGGCGCCCGGCGGCGGCACGGCCGAGGTCACGGTCGACGACGCGGCGCTGTTCGTCGGCCGAACCGACGGCGGCGCGCTCGCCTCCTTCGAGGCCACCCGGATGGCGACCGGGCGCAAGAACGCGCTCCGGATCGAGGTCAGCGGCTCGTCCGGCGCGCTGTCGTTCGACCTGGAGTCGATGAACGAGCTGTGGTTCCACGACGGCACCGAGGCCGCCGAGACGGCGGGGTTCCGCCGCATCGTCGTCACCGAGCCCGTCCACACCTACGCCCGCCAGTGGTGGCCGCCCGGTCACATGCTGGGGTACGAGCACACCTTCACCCACCAGGCCGCCGACCTGCTCACCGCGATCGCGGACGGCACCGACCCGACCCCGTCGTTCGCCGACGGCCTGCGGGTGCAGCGGGTGCTCGACGCGGTCGCGGCGAGCGCCGCGTCCGGCGGGTGGGCCGACGTCGAGGGGAGCCAGTGATGGCGCGACCGATCACCCTTTTCACGGGCCAGTGGGCCGACCTGCCGTTCGAGGAGGTCTGCCGGCTGGCGTCCGGCTGGGGCTACGAGGGCCTGGAGATCGCCTGCTGGGGCGACCACTTCGAGGTCGACAAGGCCCTGGCCGACGACGGCTACGTGCCGCGGAAGCTGGAGACGCTCGCCAAGCACGACCTCAAGGTGTTCGCGATCTCCAACCACCTCGTCGGCCAGGCCGTCTGCGACATCCCGGACGAGCGCCACCAGGCGATCCTGCCGGAGCGGATCTGGGGCGACGGCGAGGCCGAGGGCGTCCGGCGGCGCGCCGCCGAGGAGATCAAGGACACCGCCCGCGCCGCCGCGCGCCTCGGCGTCTCCACGGTCGTGGGGTTCACGGGGTCGTCGATCTGGCACACCGTCGCGATGTTCCCGCCCACCCCCGAGGCGATGGTGGAGCGCGGCTACGCCGACTTCGCCGACCGCTGGAACCCGATCCTGGACGTGTTCGACGAGGTCGGCGTCCGGTTCGCGCACGAGGTCCACCCGAGCGAGATCGCCTACGACTACTGGACGACCGTCCGGACGCTGGAGGCGATCGGGCACCGGCCCGCGTTCGGCCTGAACTTCGACCCGTCCCACTTCGTCTGGCAGGAGCTCGACCCGGTCGGGTTCCTGTTCGACTTCCGCGACCGGATCTACCACGTCGACTGCAAGGACACCAAGGTCCGCACCGGCGACGGCCGCCGCGGGCGCCTGTCGTCGCACCTGCCGTGGGCCGACCTGCGGCGCGGCTGGGACTTCATCTCCACCGGCCGCGGCGACGTCCCCTGGGAGGACGTCTTCCGCGCGCTCAACGCGATCGGCTACGACGGCCCGATCTCGGTCGAGTGGGAGGACGCGGGCATGGACCGCCTCCAGGGCGCGCCCGAAGCGCTGGAGTTCGTCCGGGCGCTGAACGCGATGGAGCCGCCGTCCGCCGCGTTCGACGCCGCCTTCTCGTCCGACTGACCCCCGGCTCGCGGCGCGCCCCCCCCTGTGGGCACCCCACGGGCGGCGCCGCGCGCAGCGTTCACCCGGCGCGCCGCCGCGCCGCGGCCCGGGCGCCCCCCCCCCCCCCGCCCCCCCCCCGCCCCGCCCCCGCCGCGCTCCTTTCACCCGGCCGGTGCGGCGCCGACCTCGGCGGGCGCGTGGGCCCGGACGAACCCCTCCAGCTCGTCGAGCGGGGCGCCCATCGGCGGGACGACGATGAGCCGGTCGACGCCCGCCTCCGCGTAGTCGCGGACGGACGCGGCGTCCGGCGGGCGCGGCGGCGAGACCGAGACGTGCGGGGGCCGGTCGCGGCCCGCCTCCCGCGCCGCCGCCCTCAGCCGCGCGATCGCGTCGGCGGCGGCGCGTCGGCCGAGCATCCAGCCGTACCACCCGTCGGCCTCGCGGACGGTGCGGCGGAGCGCCGCCGGGCCGTGCCCGCCCATGACCACCGGCACCGGGCGCTGCACGGGACGCGGGTGCGCGTCCACGCCGGCGAAGTCGGCGTGGCGGCCGTGGAAGGCGGGCGCGTCGTCGTACCAGAGCGACCGCATCGCGGCGAGATGCTCGCCGGTGCGTGTCCCGCGCTCGCCGGGCGGGACGCCGAGGGCCCGCAGCTCGGGCTCCAGGTAGCCGGCCGCCAGGCCGAAGACCAGCCGCCCGCCGCTCAGCACGTCGACGCTCGCCAGCTGCTTGGCCAGGATCAGCGGGTTGCGCTGCGGCAGGACGATGACGCCCGTGCCGAGCGCGATCCGCTCCGTGGCCGCGGCGAGGTGGGTGAGGGACACGACCGCGTCCAGGAACGGCGCCTCCGGGTCGAGCGGCGAGGGGTCGGTGCGGGGGCTCGGCAGGACGACGTGGTCGCCGGCCCACAGCGAGTCGTAGCCGAGCTCCTCGGCGAGGGCGGCGATCCGCGCGGAGGCGCGCGGGCCGGCGCAGGCGTGCAGGTTGAGCCCGTAGAGCCCGAGAGTCAGTGCCATGGCTCAATAGTTGAACTTTTCGATTATCCAGTCAACTGATGATCGATGGGCTGGATCCTCGAACTGCTATAGCCTGGCGGGATGGCGGAGGAGAGGCCCGTGCGCGGCGGGCTGCCGGCCGGGCTCGCGTCCGTGACCGGCTTCCAGCTGGCCAAGTGCGGCTGGTGGATGGAGCAGCGGCTGGAGGAGGCCCTCGAACCGCTCGGCCTCCGCGTCCGGCACTTCCTCGTGCTGGCGGCGCTCAGCTCGTCCGGCACGCTGTCGCAGCAGGAGATGGCCGGCTACCTGCTGCTCGACCCCACGCTGATGGTCGGCCTGGTGGACGACCTGGAGGAGCGCGGGCTCTGCGAGCGCACCCGCGACCCGAAGGACCGGCGCCGCCACTCCGTCCGCATCACCGATGACGGGCGCGAGGTCCACCGGCGGGCGCGCGCGCTGGCCGACGAGGTGGGCGCCGAGGTGTTCGGCCCGCTGACCCGGGACGAGCGGCGCACCGTCGCCGGCGCGATCGAGCGGGTGATGGAGCCGTTCTGGACCGAGCAGGCCGTCCGGCCGCGCCGCAGGACGGCCCGCTAGGGCTCGCTCGTCAGGGGCGGGCGCGGAAGTCGGCGAAGTCGAAACCGGGGGAGACCACGCAGCTCACCAGCACCTCCTCCGGTCCGGCCGGGCGGGCCGCCTGCCAGGCGCCGGGCGGGACGACGGCCTGCGGCACCTGCCCGGCCGCCACGTCGGCGCCCAGCGTGACCGTCTCCGGGGCGTCCGCCGGTTCGTCGCCGTCCCCGCCGAGGAGCAGCGACAGCGGGCCGCCGCGGTGCCACAGCCACATCTCCGCCGAGCGCACCGCGTGCCACATCGACTCCTCACCGGGCGGCAGCAGGAAGTAGATGCCGGTCGCGGTCGCCCGCTCGCCCGGGTAGCCCGCCGGGGCGAACGACACGTCCGACCGCCACGTCTCCCGGTACCAGCCGCCCTCGGGATGCGGGAGCAGGTCGAGGGCCTCGGCGGTGGCGGGACGGTCCAGCAGCGCGACGTGCCGGCCGTCCGGGCCGCGCCGCACGTACCGGACCTCCGTCGCGGCCGTCTTGTCGATGACGCCGCGCGGCGGCCGCAGCCCCGGCTCCGGATCCAGCGTCACCGCGACGAGCTGGCCGGCGCCGCCCCCGCCGTACACGTCGTCGGCGATGGCGAGCAGGTCGGGCTCGGAGTCGGGCGCCCACACGGCGCCCGCGTCGGACAGGACGAACCGGGGCCCGGGCTGGGCGCGCCAGCCGTCGAGCGTCGTCAGCAGCAGCACCGTCCAAGGCTAGTGCCGACCCGGCGAAAAATCGGTACGGGCGTCGGGTGTCGGGATGGCAGCATGAACGCGTCCCATCCCTGAGCGGCGGAGGCGAGATGCGCCAGGTCTTCGGAATCTCACAGCCCATTCCGGACGAGAGCTTTCGAGGACTCCACCGCCCATGCCCACGCTCAACCTCGGCATCCTCGCGCACGTCGACGCGGGAAAGACCAGCCTGACCGAGCGGCTGCTGTTCGACACCGGCGCGATCGCCCGGCTCGGCAGCGTCGACGCCGGCGACACCCAGACCGACCGCGGCGAGCTGGAACGCGGCCGCGGCATCACGATCCGGTCGGCCGTCGCGCCGTTCCGGCTCGGCGCGCTGCGCGTCAACCTGATCGACACCCCCGGCCACGCCGACTTCGCCGCCGAGGTCGAGCGGGCCCTCGGGGTGCTCGACGGCGCCGTCCTGGTGCTGTCGGCCGTCGAGGGCGTCCAGGCCCGCACCCGCGTACTGCTGCGGGCGCTGCGCGCGCTCGCGCTGCCCACCCTGATCTTCGTGAACAAGATCGACCGCATGGGCGCGGACCCGGACGCGGTGCTCGCCGCGCTCGGCCGCCGGCCGGGCGTCCGGCCCGTCCCGCTGAACCGGGTGCGGGACGGGCGGGCCGTGCCGTGCGCGCCGTCGGCGGAGATCCTCGCGGACGGCGACGACGCCCTGCTCGCCGACTTCGTGGAGGGCCGCGCCACCCCGCCGGAGGCCGTGCGGGCGGCGCTGCGCGCGCAGACCGCCGCCGCGGCCGTCCAGCCGCTGTACTTCGGCTCGGCCGTGACCGGCGCGGGCGTCGGCGACCTGCTCGACGGGATCGCGTCCCTGCTGCCGCCCGCCGGGCCGGGCGACGGCGAGACGCGCGGCACCGTCTTCGCCGTCGAGCGCGCCCCCTCCGGAGGACGGGTCGCCTACCTGCGGCTCTTCTCCGGCGAGGTGCGGACGCGCGAGCACGTCGTCTTCGAGGGCGGGCGCGGCGGGCGGATCACCGGGCTGGACATCGCCGGCGCCCCCGGCGGGCCCCTGACCGCCGGGAACATCGCCGCCGTCCGCGGCCTCGCCGAGGTCCGCGTCGGCGACCGGATCGGGCCGCCCGTCCGGGACGTCCCGCCGTTCCCGCCACCGTCGCTGGAGACGATCGTCCGCGCCCGCCGCCCCGCCGACGCGGGACGGCTGCGCGCCGCGCTCCTCGGCTTCGCCGACGAGGACCCGCTGATCCGCGCGCGGCCCGTCCCGTCCGGCGCGACGTCGGTGCTGCTGTACGGGGAGGTGCAGAAGGAGGTCATCGCGGCGCGGCTGCTCGCCGAGGCCGGTGTCGAGGCGATCTTCGAGGAGAGCCGCATCGTCTATGCCGAGCGCCCGGCCGGCACCGGCGAGGCCGTCGAGGAGATGGATTGGCGGCGCCGCGTGCCGGACTTCTGGGCGAGCGTCGGGCTGCGCGTCGAGCCCGCGCCGCGCGGCTCCGGCAACGCGTTCCGCCGCGAGACCGAGCCGGGCGCGCTGCCGCACGCCTTCGACCGGGCGATCGAGGAGACCGTCCACCGCACCCTGGAGCAGGGCCTGCGCGGCTGGCCGGTGACCGACTGCGCCGTGGTGCTGACCCGGTCCGGGTACGCCGCGCCGGTCAGCACCGCCGGCGACTTCCGCGGCCTCACCCCGCTGATCCTCATGGCCGCGCTCGCGCGCGCGGGCACCCGCGTCTACGAGCCGTGCCACGCGTTCGAGGCGGAGGTGCCCGGCGACGCGCTCAGCCCCGTCCTCGCCGCGCTCGGCCCCCTCGGCGCCACGGCCGTCGAGCCCGAGCCCGGCCCGGCCGGCTGGACGATCAAGGGCGAGATCCCGGCAGGGCGCGCGCGGGAGGCGGAGGCGGCGCTGCCCGCGCTCACCCGCGGCGAGGGCACCTGGTGGTCCGAGCCGTCCGGCGAGCGCCGCGTCACCGGCGCGCCGCCGTCGCGGCCCCGCACCGGCGGCGACCCCCTCGACCGCGCCGCCTACCTGCGCGGCCTGAGTCGGTGACCGGCCCCGTCAGACCGTGAGGACGATCTTGCCGGACACCCGTCCCGTCTCGCCCCGCTCGTGCGCCTTGGCGGCGTCCTCCAGCGGCAGCACCGTGTCGATCTCGGCGCGCAGCCGCCCGGACGCCGCCAGCTCGGCGATCTCCGTCATCGCGTGGAAGTCCGGCTCGACCAGCAGCTTCTCGAACCGGACGCCGCGCTCGGCGGCCTGCTGCGCCATGTCCTCCGGCTGGGCGCGCCCCGCGATCGCCACCAGCGTCCCGCCGCGCCGCATCGTGCGCAGCGAGCGCGGGCCGTAGTCGCCGCCGATCGCGTCGAGCACGACGTCGACGTCCTCGGCCGCGTCGGCGAAGTCGACGCTCCGGTAGTCGATCGGCTCGTCCACGCCGATCTCGCGCAGGAACGCGTGCTTCGCCGCGCTCGCCGTGCCGAGGACGTGCGCGCCCCTCGCCTTGGCGATCTGCACCGCCAGGTGCCCGACGCCGCCCGCCGCGGCGTGGACGAGCACCCGCTGCCCCTCCCGCACGTCCGCCGTGTCCACCAGCGCCTGCCAGGCCGTCAGCGCGGCCAGCGGCAGCGCGCCCGCCTGCACGTGGTCGATGGCGTCCGGCTTGCGGACGAACGTCCGCGACGGCGCCGCCACGTACTCGGCGTGCGAGCCCACCCCGCCCGGGTAGCGCAGCATGCCGAACACCTCGTCGCCCGGCTTGTGCAGCGTCACCCCGAACCCGACCTTCTCCACCACGCCGGACACGTCCCAGCCCAGCGTGAACGGCGGGTCGGGCAGGAAGATCTTCGTCGAGCGGTGCTTCCAGTCGGTCGGGTTCACCCCGGCCGCCCGCACCCGCACCAGTACCTCGGTGGGCCCCGGCTCCGGCCGCTCGACCTCGACCAGCTGCAGCACCTCGGGCCCGCCCAGCACGTCCTGCCTGACCGCCCGCATCCGCTCCGACATGGCGTTACTCCCTTTCTCGGTTGCGACGCACTCACTCTGCCCGGACGCCGCCGCGGCAAAAAGCGGCGAGATCGCCAACAACCGAAAGGATCCGGCCAGCGCAGGGTCCGCGCCGGCCGGGGGTCAGTCCATCTCGGAGAGGCGGACGGGATCGAACCTGATCGGGAACGGCGCGGTCAGCGTCACCGTCTCGCCGGACCGCGCCCGGCCCGCCACCTCGTAGCGGCCGCCGGACAGCTCCAGCATCGTGATCGACGGGCGGGGCTCCAGGTCGATGATCCAGTAGTGCGGGATGCCGGTCGCCGCGTACTCCTCGACCTTGCGGACGCGGTCGATCTGCTCGTTCACCGTACGGGGCGTCACGACCTCGGCGACCAGCATCAGGTCGGGGCCGTAGTAGGTGCGGGTCTGCCGCTCCAGCGCGGCGCGCGCCACGTCCCGGGCGACGGCGAACACGTCCGGCTTGCGGACGCCGGCCGGGGTGGTGACGTCCTGCGGCGCGCCCGCCACGTGCACGTCCGCGTCGGCCTGCCGCGCCGCGTCCTTCAGGATCGTCTTCAGCGTGTCGGCGGCGTGGTCGTGCCACAGGTCGCCCGGCAGCTCGTTCAGCCAGCCGTCGGCGAGCTCGTAGCGCCGCCCCTCCTCGGGCATCGCGTCCAGGTCGTACAGCGTGTACGGGCCGTGCGCACGCCCCGCCGTCCCGCCCATGACCGTCCCCCCTCAATCAACGGGCTGATCCGAATCTACCGGCCGGACGCCCGCGAGTCCGGCACCCCATGATCGCGAGTCGGATCCGGGCGAATCTCTCGCAAACCGAGCGAGATCGGGTTAAGATACATCGCGACTCTGCTCGACCCTCCACCCGCCGGAGGGTCCAGGCTGCGGGCAGACCGCCGCTAAGGAGATGTGAGATGACCCTCGAGCAGCGCAAGGGCCTGCGGGCCTCGGACGGCGACCGCGACCGGGTCCTCGTCCGGCTGCACACCGCCTACGCCGAAGGCCGGCTCACCGAGGCCGAGCTGGACGAGCGCATCGACCTCGCCCTGGCCGCCCGCACCGAGGACGACCTGGCCGAGGTCTCGTCCGACCTGCCGGCCGCCGCGGCCGCCCCCGCCCCCGCCGACCGCGGCCCCGCCGGGCGCTTCCAGCTGGCCTACAAGAGCGGCGTCCGCCGCACCGGCCGCTGGCGCCTCCCCGAGAAGTACACCACCGTGATCTACAAGGGGCACTCCCTGCTCGACCTGCGCGCCGCCGAGCTGGACGGGCCCGTCACGACGATCCGCGTCCTCGCCTACAAGTCGACGGTCGAGGTGATCGTCCCGCCGGGCGTCCGGGTGGAGACCGGCGGCATGGGCGTCTCCGCCGACCTGCACGGCGCGCCGGGGGCCGACGCGCCCGTCGTCCACATCCAGGGATTCGCGTACAAGGGGGAGATCGAGGCGAAAGATCGGATCCGTCCGGCCTGAGGTGATAGAACGCTCCAGCGGCCCGATCGGCCGCCGTTCACGCCGATGTGCGAGCAGCCACCGGTGTGGCGCGGTTTCATAGTGGTCCCAGGACCGTGAAGGAGCGCGTGTGACGGCGAGGACCCCGGAGCGGGACGGCACCTCGTCCCCGGCCGGTGCGGAGCCCCCTGCCGACGACCGGCCGGACGGATCGCGCGAGGTCAGACGCCGCCTGACGTTCGGCGTGGCCGCCGACCTCGCCGACCTCCCGGCGGCCCTGTCGCCCTGGCAGCGCGCCTACGAGGCGTGGCGCGCCGCCGGCATCCGCTGGGGCCACGGGGCGCCGCCCCGGGAACGCGCCGCCGCCCCCGCCCTGGAGCCCGAGGCACCCGAGGCGCCCGCGAGCCTCAACGCCATCCGCGCGGACGCCGCACCCGCCTCCACGCGCCCGGCAGAGGCCGCCGAGACCGAGTCCCCGTCCAAGCCGAAGAAGCGCAAGCAGCGCGCCTCCGCGCCGTCCGCGAGCCCGGCCGAGAAGCCCGCCGAGGAAGCGGTCGCCGCCCCCACGGACGAGAAGCCGAAGCAGGACGCGCGCAGGAACCGCGCCGCGAAGCGGTCGGCGAAGGGCCGCGGGGCCGGATCGGTCGTAGCGGCGGCCTCCGCCCAGCCCAAGCCCGGCACGGCCGAGACACCCAAGAAAGCGGACAACGACGAGGCAGCACCCGGCGAACCTCGGACGGACACCGGCCGGGCGGCGGCCGGTGAAGCTCAGGCGGCGGCCGGCAGGCCCCAGGCAGCGGCCGACGATCTTCAGGCGGGCGCCGGCGAGGCGCAGGCGGGGCCAGAGGGACGCGCCGGGGGACGGGGAACGCGGACGCTGCGCGCCGCCATCGCGGGCGCGGCCGGGCTGGTGGTCGTCGCGGGCGGCGCGCTGTTCGCGCTCGACCAGAGCGGCGGCGGCCCGAAGAAGCCGCGCCCACCCGCCCCGATCCCGGCGGGCGCGCTGTTCGGGACCGACCCGTCGGCCTCGACGGACGGCCTCGTCCAGGACCTCGCCGTGGTCGCCGCGTCCGGGCGGAAGGTCGTCGCCGCCGGGACGGAGGGCGACGGCACGCCGGGGCAGGAGCGCGCGCGGTTCCTGGTGTCGGCGGACGGCGGGCACGCGTGGAAGGCGGCGAAGGTGCGCGGCGCGGACGGCTCGGAGCCGCCCGCCGGGGAGCGCCCGCGGCTGGTCGCGGCCGGGGCCGGCGGCTGGGCGGCGCTGGGGCGGTCGCCCGCGGGCACGGTGGTGTGGCTGAGCGACGGCGGTGCGACCTGGACGCGGCACCTCGACACGTCCGCGTTCAGGCCGGACGACCAGGTGAACGCGCTCGTCGCGACCGTGCACGGGTTCGTCGCGGTGGGCTCGGCGCGGGGCCGCGCCGTGGTGTGGAGCACCGCGGACGGCCGGGCGTGGCAGCGCGTCGACGGGCTGCAGGCCGGGATCACCGGGCTGGACCGGGTCGCCGCGTCCGGCGGCGTGCTGGTGACGCACGGGACGTTCAGCCGCCAGGTGACCCGCAAGAAGGGCAAGAAGAAGGTCACGCGGACGGTGCGGGGCGACGGCCTGTGGCGGTCCGCGGACGGCGGGCGGACCTGGACGGCGGTGGCCGTCCCGCAGGCGCAGGGGTCGCAGGGCGCGACGAACGGCCTGGTCGCGGGCCCGGGCGGGTTCGCGACCGTGCGGGAGGGACAGCGGACCACCGGCCCGAAGAAGCACCGGAGGACGACGCGGTTCGGGGTCCTGTTCACCTCCCCGGACGGCCTGAGGTGGCAGGCCGCGGGACGGTTCTCGGCGCCGGGCTACGCGGGCGTCGAGCGGTTCGGCGGTTCCGCGGCGGGGTTCGGCGTCGTGGTGAAGGGGGCGAAGGGGCAGCGGACGGTGCTGCGCAGCCCCGGCGGGCGCGCCTGGCAGCCGTCCGGGACCGTCGCGGGGCCGGTGCGGACCAGCGGTCTCGCGGTCGCGGCGGGCGGCGCGGTCACGGTCGCGGGCCACCAGGGCGGCGACGCGTACCTGTCCGGCGTGAACCTGGCGGCGGTGCCGGGCGCGGTGCACACCGAGCGCGTGATCCGCTCCCTCGCCGCGGGGCCGGGCCGGGCGGTGGCGGTGGGCAGCACGAACGGCGGCGCGGCGATCTGGAGTTCGCCGGACGGGCTCGGCTGGACGCGCGGCCGGGTGCCGGGCACCCCCGGGCGGCTGTCGGACGTGGCGTTCGGCGGGCAGGGGTGGCTCGCGGTCGGCCGCACGGCCGCCGCACGGCCGGGCGGGCTCGCGATGACGTCGCGGGACGGGTCGGTCTGGGAGCCCGCGAAGGTGCCAGCCGGGCCGCTCGCCGCGGTCGCGTCCGGGGCCACGGGCTATGTGGCGGTCGGCGGCGGCACCGTGTGGCGGTCGTCCGACCTGAAGGCGTGGCAGCGCGCGGCGGTGGCCGGGAACCTCGTCGACGTGGCGTCGACCGGTTCCGGTTACGTGGCGGTCGGCGGGCGCGACGGGAAGCCGGCCGTGTGGACGTCGCCGGACGGCGCGAAATGGACGCCCACGCCTGCGGTGCCGCCGGGAACCGGCCCGCTCACGCAGGTCGCGGCGCGCGGGAACGCGCTGGTCGTGGCGGGGGCGGACGCGGGCCTGCTGGTGTCGCCGGACGCCGGGCGGACGTGGGCGCGGCGCACGCCGCCGGGCGCGCGGCAGGTGACCGCGGCCGCCGCGACGCCGCAGGGTTTCGTCGTGGCGGCCGTGACCGCGCCGGGCGGCGCGGCCGTGTTCGGGTCACCGGACGGGGCGGCGTGGCGCCGGGTGCCCGCGCGGGGTCTCGGCGGGCGTACCGGACGGCGCCTCACGGCGATGACGTCGGCGGGAGGCACGGTCCTGGCCACCGGTACCGCCGTCCACAACGGCGCTGAGACGCCGCTGCTGTGGCGGGCGCCGGTGCCGCGGGCCGGGTCCGCGGCACCGGCGACGAAGCCGGTGTCGGCGGGGCGGCCCTAGCGGGGGATCACCCGTTGCAGCCGCAGGAGCAGCCCTTCGGGCAGGAGCATCCGCCGCCGTGTCCGCAACTGCAGTCTTTTTTCGTCATGAGCGGAACGTAGCTCTTTGGGTGTTCTGGGGTCTATGACCCTGACGGCACGGGGACCTGTCGCCGGGGTCCGGGGCACGGGCCGCCCGACGGCGGGGGGACGCGCGGACGGCCCGTGCCGGTCCTGGGTCAGGCGTGGATGTGCAGGTCCACACCCAGCAGGATGAGGATCCACAGGAAGATGGCCAGCAGCGCGCTGCCGACCTGGCGCAGCAGCGGGACGTCGATGTAGCCGCGGTCCCAGGCGACGAACACGCCGATGATGAGATAGATCAGGCCGACCAGGCTGATGTGGTGCGACCGATATCGGAACGCCATGGGGGACGTCTCCTCCCGGAGGGGGTGTGACGACCGGTCGCTGCCCCCGCCCCGGAGAGAGAAACACCGGCGGGTTTCCGGATCGTACGTAGCCGCTCTTTTCGGCACCGCCGGAATTGGGTGACCCCGCTCACACGCGAGGCCGGACGCCCCCGCGCGGTGCGGTCACTTGCCGGGCAGGTCGATGCGCACCACGGTCGGGTCGTGGTCCCCGGCGCGGGACGCGAACTCCGACGCGCGGTGCACGATGTCGAACCGGTGCTTGCTCCCGGCCAGCGACGGGCTGAGCAGGATGTGGTCGAGGTCCTCGGAGTTCCCGCCGGTGACGGCGGTGTACCGGTCGCCGGCCGGCAGCGCGGCGGGCAGGTCGGCGAGCCCGGCGTCCTTCGTCAGGGCCTGGACGGGCAGGGACGTCCCGCCGTCGTTGAGGCCGCCGGTGACGATCACGTCGGCCTTCTTGCCCGCCGCCCGCACGGACCGGACGAACCCGGCGACGACCCGGGCCTGCGCGTCGCGGCGCCACTCGGTGGGGCTGGACGGCGGCTGGTACCGGCCGAAGGCGGGCTGGTCGTCGCCGGTGCGCGGGTACCAGTCGTCGGCGACGACGATGATGCGCCGCCCCCGCCACGTGACCTCCCCGGCCAGCGGCTTGCGGGCGCCGCTCCAGGCGGCGTTGCCGGGGGAGATCCGGCCGGGCGACTGCGACAGGGCGGCGGTGCCGTCCGCGCGGCGCAGCGGCTTCGCGGCGGTGACGGCCGGGTCGGGCTGCGCGGCGGGCGGCGGGTCGGCGAGCGGCTCGGTGGCCGCGGGGCGGTCGACGAACGCGAGCCCGCGGTCGGTGCGGAACAGGAACCCGATCCGGCTGTTGCCGCCCTTCTCGCCGCCGTCGGAGCCGTCGCGCGGGTTCACCGAGCGCCAGTCGTAGGCGGGGCCGCCCGCCTCGCTGATCGCGGTGATCAGCTGCGCGACGGTCTGGTCGGCGGCGACGGTGCCGTCGTCGTGCGGGCCGCTGTTGTCCTGCAGGCCGCTGACCGCGACGAGGTCGGGGGAGCCGAGCCCCTGGACGATGTCGCCGGCGAGGTCGTCGAAGCGCCGCGGGGGGCTGTCGGGGTTGAGGCCGGAGAGCCCGGCGGTGCCGACGGCGAGCTCGCCGGGCCGCTGCCGGGAGGCGGCCTCCTGCGGCAGGCCGCCGTCGGCGCGCCGCGGGGCGGCGGTGAGCAGCAGCGTGAAGTCGCCGTAGGAGTAGTCGAGGACACCGTCGTCGGCGCCGGGCAGCCGGTCGCCGACGTTCATCGCGGGCAGCGGGGCGAGCGCGTCGTCCAGGACGATCCGCTCGGGATTGGCGTCGCCGTCGCGCAGCAGGATGCCGCCGCGCTTGGTGCGGGTCTCGGCGCCGGCGCCGTTGGCGGGCAGCACGGGCACCTGGCCGTCGCGGGACGGCCCGACCGCGACGGCGTCGCTGATCCGGACGCGCATCCCCTCCAGCGACTCGTAGAAGTCGAGGCCGCTGCGCTTGGGGTCGAGCGTCCCGCCCCTCTCGACGTCGCCGCGCCGGGCCGAGATCACGGCGGTCGGGGGCCGGCGCCCGCCCGGCCCGATGACGGCGGGGGCGGGCAGCGCGGCGCCGTGCGCGGTGACGCTGGTCGCGGTCGCGTCGATCTCGGTGCGGGTGAGCCCGGCGGACCCGCCGCCCGGCCGGTACTCGCGGACCTTCCCGTTCACCCGGACCGCGTCGCCGGCGGCGGGCGGCCGGGTGCGGGTGAAGACGAAGACGCCCTCGGACGTCGCGGGGTTCCGGTCGGGGCTGGGGTCCTGCATCCAGAAGCCGTTGCCGGTCACGGCCGTGACGACGCCGGGGACGCCCGCGACGGCGGCGCCGTTCAGCGGCGAGACGTGCGCGGCGCCCTGGACGTCGTGGATGCGCCGCCCGGTGAGGGGCGCGGCGGCGTTCGCGGCCGGCGGCACGGCGAGGGGAACGGCCAGCGCCGCCGCCAGAACGGACGCGAGCGTCCGGGCCGTCCGGAGAGGGCCCGCTGCAGCTGCGTACGCCACCCGCACTCCACGATCGTCTAGTCGTCCGAAGGGCACGAAGCAGGATGGCACGGGAAGCGGACCGCTGACGAACCGCCCGGTGCGGTTCCGCCCGTCCGGCGGCGGGCCGCCGGCGCGGCTACTCCTCGAGGGTCAGCGCGGCCTTCGGGCAGGAGCGGACCGCGTGCCGGACGTGGTCGGCCTCCTCGGCCGGCACGTCCGGCTTGAGGATCTCCAGCTCGTCGTCGTCGTTGAGGTCGAAGACCTCGGGGGCGAGCCCGACGCAGACGCCGTTGGCCTCGCACACCAGCGGGTCGACCCGTACTCTCATCGGCTTCTCCGTTCGCGTTCCCGGATGGGCGGGGGAGGTCCGCGCGGGGGCGCGCCCCCGCCGGCCCGGTGCCCGGCGCCCAACCTACCGAACCGGGTTCTGGCACCGGCCGCCCGCCCGGAAAAGTAGAACACGTTCCAGTCCGGTGCGGCAACACCGGGGCGAGACCCGAGTCTCATTCGGTGTCGGATAAGGTGCGCGGATGACCGAAACCCCGTCTGATTTGCGCGAGGCGCCCACCCTCCCGGGGACGACCTCCGCCGCGGACCGCCCGGACGGCCCTCCCGCGATGCCGGCGGACCTGCTGCGCGCCGCCCGCTGCGCCAAGGGCTTCATGCCGGACGACGAGGGCCGCGTCCTCTACGAGACCGCCCTGGAGCACGGGGCCCGGCTCGCCGCCACCGGTCCGCTGCTGGAGGTCGGCAGCTACTGCGGCAAGTCGGCGATCTACCTCGGCGCCGCCGCCCGGCAGGCCGGCACGGTCGTCGTCACGGTCGACCACCACCACGGCTCCGAGGAGAACCAGGCGGGCTGGGAGCACCACGACCCGTCCCTGGTCGACCCGAGCACCGGCCGGATGGACACGCTGCCCACGTTCCGCAAGACGGTCGGCGCGGCGGGCCTGGAGGACCAGGTCGTCGCCATCGTGGGGCAGTCCCGGACGGTCTCGGCGTTCTGGCGCACCCCGCTCGCGCTCCTGTTCATCGACGGCGGTCACGCCGAGGAGCACGCGCAGGGCGACTATGAAGGCTGGGCCCCGCACGTCGCGGTCGGCGGGGCACTCGTGATCCACGACGTGTTCCCCGACCCGAAGGACGGCGGGCAGCCCCCGTACCACGTCTACCTGAGGGCCCTGGAGAGCGGCGCCTTCGAGGAGCGCCGAGTACAAGGCTCCCTACGCGTCCTAGAACGCGTTTCCGCAGCAGACCCGACCGCCGCCCCCCGCCCCGCCGCCACATAGGCCACAGAACGGTCACGGCCCGGCACGGAGCACTCGGGTCGGGGGTGTGGGGGCGGAGCCCCCACCGGGGGGAGTGGGGGCTGGCCCCCCACCGGGGGTGGCCGAAGCCCGGAGCGGAGCGCCAGCGGAGCGGAGGGCGCCGGCCGCCCCCGCAGCGGGGGGTGTGGGGGGTCGCCCCCCACAAATAGAGGGCGCCGGTCAGCTCCGCACGCGGGGGGTGTGGGGGGTCGTCCCCCCACAAATAACCAGCGCGCAGCCGCAGGCTAGGGGGTCCGACGCGGCGCACGGTCCGAGGGGCCGTCCGGCGATCTCCTTGAACAGCCGGGCGCCTGGCGAGGCGTCCGCCAGCGCGTCGGCCGCCAGCACCACCGCGGCCGCCGTGTAGGTGGAACGGTCCCCGGGGAAATGCCGCTCGTTCTCGAACTGCCAGCCCGTCCAGTACGAGCCGTCCTCGTGCCGGAGGTGCTGGATGGTGGTGAACAGTTCCAGTGCCCGGTCGCGGTCGCCCGCCGCGTCCAGCGCCATCACCAGCTCGCAGCTCTCCGCCGCCGTCACCCACGGCTGGTCCGACACGCACCGGCAGCCGAGCCCCGGCACGACGAAGGTCTCCCAGCCGTCCGCCAGCCGCCGCGCGGCGGCGTCGCCGCGCACGGGCCCGCCGAGCACCGGGTAGTACCAGTCCATCGACCAGCGGCTCTTGTCGGCGAACGCCTCCGGGTGCGCGGCCACGACGTGGCCGAGCTGGTCGGCGGCCAGCTCCCACTCCGGTTGCGGCTCGCCGAGGTGCTCGGCGAGCGCGACCGCGCAGCGCAGCGACTGGTAGATCGACGAGCAGCCGGTCAGCAGCGCGTGGTCGGACGCGGCGCCGTTCTCGTGCCGGATCCAGATGATCTCGCCGCGCCGGGTCTGCAGCCCGAGCGTGAAGTCGATCGCCCGCCGGACCGTCGGCCACATCCGCCGCGCGAAGTCCTCGTCGCCGGTGCAGACCAGCTCGTGCCAGACGCCCACCGCGACGTAGGCGGCGTGGTTGGACTCGCCGCCCGGCTCGGTGACCTCGCCCAGCACCCATTTCGCGGGCCACGACCCGTCCGGCCGCTGGACGCTCGCCAGCCACGCGTAGGCGCGGCGCGCCTCGTCGCCGAGCCCGGCGACGGTCAGCGCCATCGCCGCCTCGACGTGGTTCCACGCGTCCACGTGGCCGGGGACGCCGTGGGTCGGCGAGAACCACGGGATCGCGCCGGACGCCTCCTGCTGGCGGGCGATGCTGCGGGCGGTCGCGACGACGTCGTCCGCCGTCAGGACGCCCGGCACGGCGGGGGGAGCGGTCTCAGACGGCATCCGCCGTCTCCTTCGCCGGGGCCGCCGGCGCGCTCGGCACGGACGGCTTCGCGAAGTACACGACGACGCTCTTGCCGATCACCGGGTTCAGGGCGCGCTCGGCCAGCCGGGTCGCGAGCGGCCGCTTCATGATGTCCCAGACGAGGATCTGGTGGTAGGCCTTGGCGAGCGGGTTGCCGTCGTCGTTCACGCCGACCGCGCACTTGATCCACCAGTACGGGGCGTGCAGCCCGTGCGCGTGGTGGTGGCCGCCGACCGTGAAGCCGATCGACTTGAACTTCGCCTCCAGCTCCGCGCGCGTGTAGATCCGCACGTGGCCGCCGGGGGCGGTGTGGTAGTCCTCCGACAGCGCCCAGCAGACCCGCTCGGGCAGCCAGCTCGGCACCGTCACGGCGAGCTTCCCGCCCGGCTTCAGCACCCGCAGCAGCTCGCGCATCGCCCGCATGTCGTCGGGGATGTGCTCCAGCACCTCGGACGCGATGATCTTGTCGAAGTGGTCGTCGGGGAACGGCAGCGCCAGCGCGTCGCCCTGCACGGTCTCGGCCGTCGCGCCCTCGGGGACCTCGCCCTCCAGGCGCATGGCGCCGAACATCGTCTCGACGCCGGCCAGCTCGTCCGCGTCGAGGTCGAAGGCCACGACGTGGGCACCCCGGCGGTACAGCTCGAAGGCGTGCCGTCCGGCCCCGCATCCCATGTCGAGGATGCGGTCCCCGGGGGTGACGCGGAACCGCTGGAAATCCACGGTCAGCAGGGTCGTGCTCCTTCCGTACGGGGAGGCCCGGATGGGGTTCCCACAGCACTTCTCAACTACAGGCTTGCCCGATGCGGCCCCTTCCGGGTGCCGCCCGTCTCAGGTGCGGCGCGCCCGCTTGGACGCGGCGAGCCGCAGGTAGCCGTGCTCGCGGATCGCGGCGCGGTAGTGCTCGACGGTCGCCTTCGCCACCGCCGGCCACGCGAACCGCTCCTGCACGCGGGCCAGCCCCGCGGCGCCCACGCGCGCCCGCTCCTCGGCGGAGTCGTGCAGCAGGCGCAGCGTCGCGGCCAGTTCCTCGACGTCGCCGGGCTGCACGAGCACGCCCGCGTCGCCGACGACCTCCGGCAGCGCGCCGGCGCGGCTCGCGACCAGCGGGGTGCCGGACGCCATGTGCTCGACGGCGGGCAGCGAGAAGCCCTCGTAGCGGGACGGGACGACGGCGATCTCCGCGGACGCCAGCAGCTCGCCGAGCTCGTCGTCGCTGATGCCGCTGACGAACCGGACCCGGTCGCCGAGCGCGAGCTCGCGCACGAGCTTCTCGGTCGGGCCGTCCTTCTGCGGGCGGCTGACGACGATGACGTGCACGTCCCGCTCGGTGGCGACCTTGGCGACCGCGCGCAGCAGCACGTCGACGCCCTTGATCGGGGCGTCCGCGCTGGCCATCGCGACGATCCGGCCGGGGACGCGCTCGCCGCGCGGGTGGAAGATCCGGGTGTCGACGCCGAGCGGCAGGATCTCGATGTCGCGCGGGTCGACCTTGAAGTCCTTGACGATGTCGACCTTGGACGAGTCCGACACGGTCAGCACCGGGCCGATGCGCCGCGACACCTGCGCCTGCATGCTGACGAACCCGTACCAGCGGCGCTTGCCGAGCTTCTGCTTGATCCCCTGCGCCGCCTCCAGCTCGATCCGCCGGTCGACGCTGATCGGGTGGTGGATGCTGGTGACCAGCGGCAGGCCGAGCCGGGAGATGCCGAGGTTGCCGAGGCCGAGGACCTGGTTGTCGTGGACGACGTCGAAGTCGCGGCGGCGCCGCTTCAGCTCGCGCAGCGCGCGCAGGCTGAACGTCAGCGGCTCGGGGAACCCGCCGGTCTTCATGTGCGCGAACTCCAGCACGTCGATCCAGTCGCGGAACTCCTCGCGCGCCGGCGTGCGGAACGGGTCCTCGTCCCGGTACAGGTCCAGGCTCGGGATCTTGGTGAGGGCGATCTCGTCGCGGTCCAGCTCCGGATACGGCTGGCCGGACAGCACCTCCACCGTGTGCCCGAGGTCGATCAGCTCCCGGCTCAGATGCCGGAGGTAGACGCCCTGGCCGCCGCAGTGCGGCTTGCTCCGGTAGGAGAGCAGGGCGACCCGCAACGGTCCGCCCGGCTCGTCTGCCTCACCCACGCCAGCCCCTGCCCACGCACCACTCCCGTCAGTCGCGGGACGCCGGTCGCACACGCACCGGCATCTCCTTTATGCCGTTGATGAAACTAGACCTTAGCCTCCGTACGTTACCGCCGAGTTCAATATTGGGCACAGTGTCCAAAAGTGTTTCGAAAAGCACACTCAGCTCCAGCCGGGCAAGATGGGCGCCCAGGCAGAAGTGGGGCCCGCCGCCGCCGAACCCCAGGTGCGGGTTCGGGTCCCGGCCGACGTCGAAGGAGTACGGGTCGGCGAACACCGCCGCGTCGCGGTTGGCCGAGGCGTAGAACACCACGACCTTGTCGCCCTCGGCGATCTTGCGGCCGCCGAGCTCGGTGTCCTGGACGGCGGTCCGGCGGAACAGGTTCACCGGCGTGACCCAGCGGACGATCTCGTCCACCGCCGTCCGCACCAGGGCCCGGTCCGCCCGCAGCCGCGCCCACTGCTCGGGATGCTCCAGCAGCGCGAGCATCCCGCCCGTCGCGGCGTTGCGGGTCGTCTCGTTCCCGGCCACCGACAGCAGCATCACGAACAGCTCGAACTCGTCGCCGTCCAGGACCTGGCCGTCGGCGTCCGGCTGCAGCAGCCTGGTGACGATGTCGTCGCGCGGGTTCTCGCGCCGGTCGGCGGCCAGCTCGTTGGCGTACGCGTACAGCTGCGTCGCCGCCTCCTGGCCCTCCTCCGGCGTCCGCTGGAACTCCGGGTCGTCCCCGCCGATCAGCGTGTTCGACCAGGTGAAGATCTTCTCGCGGTCCTCCGGCGGGGCGCCCAGCAGCTCGCAGATGACGTAGAGCGGCAGCGGGGCGGCGAGGTCGCGGACGAAGTCCGCCTCCTCGCCGCGTTCGACCGTCTCGGCCACCAGCCGCCGGCAGATCTCCCGGATGTGGTCGGCGAGCGCGCCGATGGCGCGCGGCGTGAACCCCCGGTTGACGATGCCGCGCTTGCGCGTGTGCTCCGGCGGATCCTGGTTCAGCATCATCAGCCGCTGCAGCGCCAGGTGATCCTCCGGCGGCTCGTCGAACAGGGCGAGCCGCTCGTAGGAGGAGAAGATCTCCGGATGCCGGGACACCCGCACCACGTCCGCGTGCCGGGTCACCGCCCAGAAGGGCGGGTTCCCCCGCTCGGGGTCGCCGTGGTGCCGGTGCACCGGGTCGTGCTCGCGCAGCCACGCCAGCTGCTCGTGGGGGACACCGCCGCGCTCGTACGCGCCGGGCTCCACCAGCTCGATCTCAGGGGCGGGGCCGATCTCAGGGGTGGTGGTCATCGCGCCAGGACCTCCATGTCCGGGGGGACCTCGATCGTCAGCCGCGGCGGGGGGACGGGGTGAAGCGTACGGGCAGCTCCTTCAGCCCGTTGACGAAGTTGGAGCGCAGCCGGCGGGGCTCGCCGGCCGGGGCGATGTCGGGCATCCGGTCCAGGATCGTCTCGAAGATGATCTTCAGGTTCATCCGGGCCAGGTGGGTGCCCAGGCAGAAGTGCGGGCCGCCGCCGCCGAACCCGATGTGCGGGTTCGGGTCGCGGCCCACGTCGAAGCTGAAGGGGTTGTCGAACACCCGCTCGTCCCGGTTCGCCGACCCGTAGAACAGGACGACCTTGTCGCCCTTGCGGATCAGCTTGCCGCCCATCTCGACGTCCTCCATCGCCGTGCGGCGGAACTGGTTGATCGGGCTCACCCAGCGGACGATCTCCTCGACCGCCGTCGGCAGCAGGCTCCGGTCCGCCTTCAGCCGCGCCCACTGCTCGGGCCGCTCGAAGAACGCCTGCATGCCGCCCGCCGTCGCGGTCCGGGTCGTCTCGTTCCCGGCGATCGACAGCATGATCACGAAGAGCTGGAACTCCTCGTCGGTGATCCGGTTGCCGTCCGCGTCCGGGGTCAGCAGCTTGGTCACGATGTCGTCGCGCGGCGTGGACGCCCGCGCCGCGGCGAGCTCGCCCGCCCAGCCGGCGAACTCGGCGGCGCACAGCTGCGACTCGGTGCGGTCCCCGATGTACTCGGGGTCGTTGAAGGCCACCAGCTTGTTGGACCAGGCGAAGATCTTCTCGCGGTCCTCCAGCGGCGCGCCGAGCAGCTCGCAGATCGTGTAGAGCGGCAGCGGCGCCGCGAAGTGCTCGACGAAGTCGCACTCGCCCAGCTCGGCCGCCTCGTCGATCAGCCCGTTGCAGATCTCCCGGATGTGGTCCTGCAGCTTGCCGATCATCCGGGGGGTGAAGCCCTTGTTGACCATGCTGCGCAGCCGGGTGTGGTCCGGCGGGTCCTGGAACAGCATCATCTGCCCGTACAGCGCGATGTCCTCGTCGCTGAACTCCTCGAACATCGCCGACCGCTCGTGCGAGGAGTACAGGTCGGGGCGCCGCGACGCGCGCACCACGTCCTCGTGCCGGGTCACCGCCCAGAAGCCGTCGACCCCGTCGTTGGGATCGGCGTGCCAGTGCACGGGGTCGTTGTCGCGCAGCCACGCGAACTGGCGGTGCGGGATGCCGCCGCGCTCGTAGACGCCGGGATCGATGACGTCGATCTCCGGGGCGACGAAGGCCGGGGTGGGAGCGGTACGGGTCTCAGTGGCCATGGGTTTCCTTCGAGCCGGTGCGGGCTGGTCACTTCGAGGACGGGACGGTGGCTCCGTGTCGCGCCGCGCGGGGCCGGTCACCGGCGTCGGACGCCGGTCGGTTGATCTTGGTTATCGAGCGCTTGCTCGGCATCCGGATATAGAACACGTTCTAACATGAGACTGGAGTCTCATCAAGGGTCCAGACGGCAGAGTGACTCGAATCGCATCGCGCCGTCACCCTGCGGCGACGCCCCGCCGCACGAGGTGTCCGGGCATCTGGCGGTGTAGGGCTGTCTGGGCGGGAATGTCACAAGAAGTACGCGCCAGTGCTCGGGGGATGGGAGGTCCCGCGATGTTCTTCGCAATCGTGGCCGGCGGGATCCTGGTGTACGCCGTCGTCGACCTCGTCAGGGCGGCGATCCGCAGACGGAGGGCGCGGCGCGCGGCACTGGCGCGCCCGGGGCTCTGGACCGAGCCGGAGTCGCTCACGGCCGCCGAACTGGAACGCCTCGCGGGCGCCGAGCCCGAGGCCCTGATGTGGACCGAGGACGACCAGCGCTGGCTGGAGAGCCGCCGCATCAGCCTGCGTTCCTGACAACCCCGGCCCAAGGGCCTCGGGGCGTCAGCGGAGGGTGTAGCGGAGGGGGTCGTCGGTGCCTTCGCGGCGGACCACGCCGCGGTTCTCCAGGGTGCGGAGGTGGGCGGCGGCCTCGCCGGCGGCCATGCGCCGGGCCCCCAGGGGCATCTGCTCCCACGGGTGCCGCCAGGTCAGCCCGGCGGTGACGTCCCAGAGCGTGACGGGACGCGACGACAGCAGCGCCGTCACCTCCGCCAGCCGCTCCTCATGGTGGCCGATGATCTCGCGCGCGCGCTCGGACAGGCCCGTGAAGCGGTACTGGTGCGCGGGCAGCACCTCGTCCGCCGACATCGCGGAGATCTTGTCCAGCGAGCCGAGGAAGTCCGACAGCGGGTCCACGTCCGGGGTGTCGTACGGGTAGAGCCCGATGTGCGGGGTGATGCGCGGCAGGACGTGGTCGCCGGTGAACATCCGGTCGCCGTCCTCTAGGTGCAGGCAGATGTGGCCGGGGGAGTGCCCGGGCGTCCAGATGACGCGGAGCCTGCGGCCCGGCAGGTCGACCAGCTCGCCGTCGTCGAGTTCGCGATCCGGGATCGCCGGCGGGTCCACCCGCGGCTGCTCCATCCCGGCGGCCAGCTCGGACTCGCCGGCGCCCGCCCGGCGCATCGAGGTCAGCTCGAAGGAGCGGCGCTCCTCGTGCCCGAGGCTGGTGTGGAACAGCCGGACGATCTCGGTGTCCGCCCGGTGCATCGCGATCCACGCGCCGGACGCCTCGCGGACCCGCCCGGCGAGCCCCGCGTGGTCGGGGTGGAAGTGCGTGACGACGACCCCGCGCACGTCGGCGACGTCGATCCCGAAGGTGCCGAGGCCGTCGCGCAGGGCGGTCCAGGCGTCCTCGTGCTGCCAGCCCGCGTCGATCAGGACGGGGCCCTGCGGGCTCTCCACCGCGTACACGAGCGTGTAGGCCAGCGGGTTGCCCGGAATGGGGACGGGAACGCTCCAAAGCCCCCCGCCGAGATCCTCGGGTACCGGCTCCACGGGACCGCCTTTCGCGCCCAATCCGGTCGGGCGAGTCGGTTGTGGGGACCCTAGCGGAACGCGGAACGGCGCTCCGCGTCCGGGTCCCCACGCGTCGGACGTGCTGCTGGTCAGATGCGCTCGAGGATGCTGGCCGTGGACAGCGCGCCGCCGCAGCACATCGTGATCAGGGCGGTCTGGGCGTCGCGGCGCTCCAGCTCGTGCAGCGCCGTGGTGATGAGCCGGGCGCCCGTCGCGCCGACCGGGTGGCCGATCGCGATCGCGCCGCCGTTGACGTTGACCGTGTCCATGTCCGGCTTGTGGACCGACGCCCAGGACAGCGCCACCGACGCGAACGCCTCGTTGACCTCGCTGATGTCGATGTCGCCCATCGTCATCCCGGCCCGCGCGAGGACCCGCTCGGTCGACTGGACCGGGCCGTCCAGGTGGTAGTACGGCTCGCCGCCGACCAGCGCCTGCGCCCGGATCCGGGCGCGCGGCCGCAGCCCCAGCTCGAACGCCTTCTCCTCGGACATGACGACCACCGCGGCGGCGCCGTCGGAGATCTGCGACGAGGTGCCGGCGGTGTGCAGCGAGCCCTCGCCGAGGACGGGCTTGAGCTTGCCCAGCCCCTCCTTCGTCGTCTCGCGCAGGCCCTGGTCCCGGGTGACGGTGCGGGTCTCGCCGGTCGGGTTGCCGTCGGCGTCCAGCACGGGCGCCTCGATCGGGACGACCTCCCGCTCGAACCGGCCGTCCGCCCACGCCTTGGCGGCGAGCTGCTGGGAGCGCGCGCCGAACGCGTCGAGGTCGTCGCGGGTGAAGCCGCGCCGCTGCGCGATCCGCTCGGCCGCCTCGAACTGGTTCGGCATGTCCAGCGACCAGTCGTCCGGGCGCGGGTTGTGCGGCAGCACGTTGGTGCCGAGCGGCGCGCGGCTCATCACCTCGACGCCGCAGCCGATCGCGACGTCGACGACGCCCGCGGCGACCTGCGAGGCGGCCAGGTGGACGGCCTGCTGCGCCGACCCGCACTGCGCGTCGATCGTGGTGACCCCGGTCTGCCAGGGCAGGCCCGCGTACAGCCAGGCGTACCGGCCGATGTGCGAGCCCTGCTCGCCGGCCTGCGTCACGCAGCCCGCGAAGACCTGCTCGACCTGCGCGGCGTCGATGCCGGCGCGCTCGACGGCGGCGATCAGCGTGTGGGAGAGGACGGCCATCGGCTTCAGTCCCGCCAGCCAGCCGTTGCGCTTCCCGAGCGGCGTGCGCACCGCCTCGACGATCACCGGGGTACCCATGCGGTCTCCTTCTAGAACGGGATTCGCCTTCGACTGTAACGAGTTCTACTTTCAGCCGGAAGCCCCGTCCCGCCCATCGGGATCAGGGGCGGTAGCGCACCGGGAGCTCCTTGACGCCGTTCAGCCAGGCGGAGCGGAGGCGGCGCGGCTCGCCGATCCGGGCGATGTCCGGCATGTGGTCGGCGATCGCGTCGAACATCAGGCCGATCTCCAGCCGGGCCAGGTTCGCGCCGATGCAGTAGTGGGCGCCGGTGCCGCCGAAGCCGAGGTGCGGGTTGGGGGAGCGGGTGACGTCGAACGTCCCCGGGGCGTCGAAGACCTCCTCGTCGAAGTTCGCCGACGAGTAGTACATCGCCACCCGGTCGCCCGCCCTGATCTCCACGCCGCCGAGCTCGGTGTCGCGGACGGCGGTGCGCTGGAACGCCGTCACCGGCGTGGCCCAGCGGACGATCTCGTCCGCGGCGGTCTCCGGGCGCTCGGCCTTGAACAGCTCCCACTGCTCCGGGTGGTCGAGGAACGCGATCATGCCGTGCGTGATCGCGTTGCGGGTGGTCTCGTTGCCGGCGACGGCGAGCAGGATCATGAAGTAGCCGAACTCGTCGTCGGTGAGGCCGCGGCCGTCCACGTCGGCCTGGACGAGCTTGGTGACGATGTCGTGCGCGGGGCAGCCGCGGCGCTGCTCGGCGAGGTTCATCGAGTAGCCGATGATCTCGGCGGCGGCGCAGGCCGGGTCGGCGTCGTACTCGGGGTCGTCGTAGGCGAGCATCTGGTTGGACCAGTCGAACAGCTTGCGGCGGTCCTCCTGCGGGACGCCCATCAGCTCGGCGATCGCCTGCAGCGGCAGCTCGGCGGCGACCTCGGTGACGAAGTCGCCCTCGCCGCCCTTGCGCAGCGCGTCGGCGACGATCCGCTCCGCGCGCTCCCGCAGCGCGTCGTGCAGGCCCTTGACGACGCGGGGCGTGAAGCCGCGGGAGACGATCTGCCGCAGCTTGGCGTGCTGCGGCGCGTCCATGTGCAGCAGCAGGTTCTCGCGCTGCACGTCCAGCTCGTCGCGCCCGAACGTCTCGTTGAACCGGATGACCGCGCCGTTGGCGTTGGCGGAGAACAGCTCGGCGTCGCGCGAGATCTCCTTGACGTGGGCGTGCTTGCTGATCACCCAGAAGCCGTCGTCGTCGAAGCCGGTGCGGCCGCGCGGCTGGGCGTTCCACCAGGGGCGCGCGGTGCGGCGCAGCGCGGCGAACTCGGCGAGCGGCACCCGTTCGGCCATCAGGTCCGGGGAGCAGAAGTCGAACCCGGCGGGGACGGCGGTCTCCGGTGCGGTGGCGGTCATGCGCGGTTCCTCCCGATGCGCGGCGCGGGGAACGTCCAGGTCGGCTCACCGTAGAACCCGTTCCAGCGGCGGGGCAAGGGTGAATGAGACTTGAGTCTAATCAAGTGTCTTATCCAAGCGCTTGCTTGTTATGGCGGAGAGCGTCTCCCCTTCCAGCAGGCGAAATCCTGCGGCGCTCGCGCTGCCATGGACCCGGCCGGCAACTCAAGATCTCGGGGCGGTGACCTTTCTCACCCTGGCCCGACTCGCGAACGAGAACATGTTCTAGTTGGGGTCCCGGAACCGGGACGTTCGGGTGTCGCGGCCGTCCATTAGCCTGGGGCGTGCACTCCCCCCGCGCCGGAGACGTCCATGCCCGCTGATTTCGACGAGCCCGTGTTCGACGAGGAGTTCGTCAGGAACGCCGCGTTCACCGAACCGTCCGCGCGCGAGCGCGCGCAGCCGCCCCGCCGGGCTCGGCTTTGGCGCCCCGGCTGCCGCCTGC
>NZ_WBMR01000122.1 GCF_008923365.1 Actinomadura montaniterrae | reverse complement strand
GTCCTGCCGCGCCCCGCCGCCACGACGGCGCGAACCCCGGCCGGACGCGACGTCCGCCGAGGCCGCGCGGCCCTCCTGCGCGTCGCCGCTCTGCCGGCGCGAGGACCGGCTGGACGCGGCGTCGGTCGAGGTCGCGCGGGTGTCCCGTGCGTTGTTGCGCTGCGCGTCGCCGCTCTGACGGCGCGAACCTGAGGCGGCGTCCGTCGAGGTCGCGCGGGTGTCCTGCCGCGCGTCGCCGGTGCCGCCGCGACGGCGCGAGGTTCGGCTGGGGTTCTGATCGGCGTTGCGCTGCTGGGCGGGGTTCTGCGCGGCGGGCCGGGCCGGCGGGGTGCGGGCACCGGTGATGCGGGCCAGCTCGCCGTCCCCGGGACGCACCTCGGTGATGCGCGGGGTGATGCCCGCCTTCGCCATCAGGTCGGCCATCTCGCGGCGCTGGTCGGGCAGGACGAGCGTGACCACGGTCCCCGCACGTCCCGCGCGGGCGGTGCGCCCGCCGCGGTGCAGGTAGTCCTTGTGGTCGGCGGGCGGGTCGACGTTGACGACGAGGTCGAGGTCGTCGATGTGGATGCCGCGGGCGGCGACGTTCGTCGCGACCAGCACGGTGACGTCCTCGTTGTGGAAGCCCTCCAGCGCCCGGTTGCGCTGCGACTGGGACTTGCCGCCGTGCAGCGCGGCGGCGCGGACGCCGCGCGCGGCCAGCTTGCGGACGAGCCGGTCCGCGCCGTGCTTCTTGCCGACGAACATGATCACCCGGCCGTCGCGGGCCGCGATGTGGGCGGTCGTGTCCTGCTTGTCGTCGTCGGCGACGTGCAGGACGTGGTGCTCCATCGCGGTGACCGCGCCCGCCGCCGGGTCGACCGAGTGGGTGACCGGGTCGTCGAGGAACCCGCGGACGAGCTTGTCGACGTTGCGGTCGAGCGTCGCGGAGAACAGCATCCGCTGCCCGCCGGGCGGGGTCTGCTCGAGGAGCCGGGTGACCTGCGGCAGGAACCCCATGTCGGTCATCTGGTCGGCCTCGTCCAGCACGGAGGTCCGCACCTCGCCGAGCCGGCAGTCGCCGCGTTCGACGAGGTCGGCGAGCCGTCCGGGGGTGGCGATCAGGACGTCGACGCCGCGCTTGAGGGCGTTCGCCTGGCGGGAGATCGGCATGCCGCCGACCACGGTCGCCGTCCGCAGGCCCACGGCGTCCGCGTACGGCGCGAGCGCGTCGGTGACCTGCTGGGCGAGTTCGCGGGTGGGGACGAGGACGAGCGCGAGCGGCGCGCGCGGCTCGGCGCGGCGGCCGGCGGTGCGGGTCAGCACGGCGAGCCCGAAGGCGAGGGTCTTGCCCGAGCCGGTGCGGCCGCGTCCGAGGACGTCCCGTCCCGCGATGGCGTCCGGCAGCGTCGCGGCCTGGATGGGGAACGGGTCCGTCACGCCCTGGGCGGCCAGCGCGGCGAGGAGCCGCGGCGGCATCGGCAGGTCGGCGAACGCCGCGACCGGCGGCAGCGCCGGGGTGCGGGTCTCCGGGAGCGCGAACTCGGTGTCCTGCCGCGCGTTCGCGGCCTTCGCCGGACGGCGGCGTCCGGCGGAACGCGACCGGGACGAGCCGCCACGCGCGCTCGGACGGCCGGCATGGTGCATGGTCATGTGAAACCTTCCTCGGAAGCGGTGCGTCCCGAGGAAGAGCTCCGCCTGCGCGGCCGTACGGGGCGGCGCGGCTCAGAGCTGCAAGAACGAACCGTGCGCGCGGTCCCGCCGCGCGCCTTTGTAAAAGGGGGCGGGCCCCCTTGGGAGCATCGTGGGGCGGCGGGCTCGCCCGGGGGGCGCGCCCGCCGCGCCGGTCCCCGGTCAGGCGGGGACGATGTTCTCCGCCTGCAGGCCCTTCTGGCCCTGCGTGACGTCGAACGACACCTTCTGGCCCTCCTGGAGCTCACGGAACCCCTGGGCGGCGATGTTGGAGTAGTGGGCGAAGACGTCGGCGCCGCCGCCGTCCTGCTCGATGAAGCCGAAGCCCTTTTCCGAGTTGAACCACTTCACGGTGCCGGTGGCCATGATCGTTCTCCTTCTGGGTGGTGCCCGCGCCGCACACCTTGTGCGGCACGGCGCCGCGATGGCCCATCCGGAAGATCCAGAACAACAAAAAATGCGCCCGAGGATGAACCGTCAGGCGCACATACATGTCTATGGGAACCGCAACTTCTCGTACGCTACCACATGGTAGTGCGGACGGAACCGGGTCGCCGAATTTTGCCGTCAACTGCCGGGGGGACTCCCCGCAAACGTCCGGCCGGGCGCATACTGGCAGGAATGAAACCCTTCCGGCCCGCCAAGCGGCGACACCTGCCCACCAGTCCCTTCGCGCCTCCGGCCGCGGCCCCGCCCGCCAAGGAGTTCGACCCGGACGACCAGGTCACCCACGACAAGTACGGTCTCGGACGCGTCCTCGAGGTCGAGCCCGGACGCGCCGTCCTGGTCGACTTCGGAACGCGCAAGGTCCGGATTCTGGCCCCCTACGCCAAGCTTTTCAAGCTCTGAAACCGGCCCTCGCGCCGCCCGGAAACACCGCACGAAACCCGCTCCCCGCCGCCGAAATCGCGATATCCGCGGCCATCGCCGCCGCGGCGGGAAAGATCGCCCATGGCCGGCGGCCGTCCGCGCCGCGGCCCGTTCACCCTCGCGCGCGCCACGGCGGGCGGAGATCGCCGAGCGCCTGCGCGCCGCCGGCGGACCCCGCCCGGACGGCGCGGCGCTCCTCGGCGAGCTCGACCAGCCGGGCCGCCATGTCGGCGAACAGCAGCAGCTGACGGGCGGTGCCCGGCCCGAACGGCTGCGCGCCGGGACGCCCGAGGACGGCGAGCACGCCCCGCGTCGTCTCGCCCGTCTCCAGCGGCAGGATCAGGATCGGGCCCGACGGCAGCCGGGTCAGCGTCTGGTCGTCGACGATCCGCGCCGACAGCGCCCGCCGCGACGCGAACGCCCGGCCGAGCATCGACCGGCCGCGCCGCACCGTCAGCCCGCGGATCCGCTCGCCGTCCGCGCCGACCGCGATCTCGATGCGGAGCATGTGGCCGTCCTCGACCGGCAGCGCGATGAACGCCAGCGGGACGTGCGCGAGCGCCCTCGCCTGCGTCGCCACGAGTTCCAGCAGGTCGGGCAGGCTCGCGCCGTCCATGACCGCCGCCATCAGCTCGAACGACGCCGCCGACCGCTGCTCGTCCGCCGCGTCCCGGGGGACCCGCGGCGGGCCCCACGCGCTCGGAAGCGGGCCGCTCTCCTCCCGGGGGCCGGCCTCCGCGGTCACGCGGCCGCCGAGCGGGCGTCCAGCTGCTCCGCCGCCGGACGGGCGGGCAGCGGCTCCGCCGCGTCGCCGGAGCGGTGCACGGTGAACACCCGGTCGAGGCCGGTGACCTGCAGCAACCTGAGCAGCTGCGGGCGCGGCGCGGCGAGCACGACGGTCCCGCCCGGCCGGACCCGGCGGCGGGCGTCGACGAGCAGCGCCAGCCCGGACGCGTCGCAGAACGCCACGCCCGACAGGTCGATCACCACGTACGGGCCGGTGTCGATCAGCGCCGCGTGCAGCCGCTCCCGGAGGGACGGCGCCGAGGCGATGTCCAGTTCGCCGTCGAGGGCGATGACGGTGCGGTCGCCGCGCTGCTCGCGGCTCAGCCCGACCTCGGACGAGGCGGTACGGCTGGGCATGTGGATCTCCGATCCGAAGTCTGTGGATACCGGTTTCCGGTGACCGCGCGCCGGCCGGCCCCCGGCACGCTCGTACGGCGTCGCTCGGCAACGGCGCGCATGTGGCGTCGCTCAGCGGCGGCGGCGCGCATGTGGCGTCGTTCGGCGGCGCTCGTGCAGCGTCGCTCAGCGGCGGCGACGCTCGTGTGGCGTCGCTCGGTGGCGGCGCTCATCGGGTGTCGCTCGGTGACGGCGCTCGTACGGCGTCGCTCAGCGGCGACGCTCATATGGCGTCGTTCGGTGGCGGCGGCGCGGAAGCGGGCCGCCGCGCGTGCCCGCTGTGTGCGCGCGGGCCAGGGCGCAGGAGGCGCGCATGCCGGCTGGGTACGGACGGCGCGCATGTAGGCCGCGGCGCGGAAGGCGCCCGTCCGCGGGCGGGAACGGCGGTGGTGCGGCGTCACGTGCGCCGGCCTGTCTGGCCTCCTCGGAGACCGAGTATCGGTGAACCAGGGGGACGTGGACTTGGCCGCCCGCATCGAAGACCCCTCGCTCACCCCCACTGTACGCCGCAAGCCCGCCGCCCGCCGAACACCAAACCCCACGCCCCCACGGCGTCCGTCTCCGCGCAGGCCGCACCAGCGCGGGTCGCGGGTGCAGGTCGTACGGGCGCGTGCCAGCGGGCGCCGTCCTCGGAGGTCAGCGGTGGGGGACGAGCAGGTCGAGGTCGGCGCGGGTGACGCGGGCGCGTTCGGCGAGCGCGTCGCGGTCCGTGCCCGCCGCCGCGACGAGTTCCAGCGCGCGCGTCAGCATGGTCGGCTGCTCCAGCGCGCGCGCCGGGCCGGGCTCCTGCCGCCGCCATCCGCGCGAGCTCAACGTGCCCATCGCGTTCCGGTACACGCCCTCGTCCATGACCCGCAGCGTCCGGGCCCGGTACAGCAGCGCCGCGATGCTCACGCCCCACTCCGCCTTCAGCGTGCCGAGCCGGTCCCAGTCGGCGGTGCGAGGAAGTTCGTCCGCGATGTCTTCGGCGGGCATCAGGAACTCCGCCGCGAACCGGTGCGCCTGGTCCTCGACGATCTTCCCGCCCGGTTCCGCGTCGGCGTGCATCACCAGGTGCCCCAGCTCGTGCGCCCCGTCGAACCGGTTCCGCCAGTAGTCGGCCTTCGCCGGGTTGAAGAACACCATCGGACGCGGATGCAGCCCGACGCTGAACGCATCGACCCGGTCCGCCGCGTCCGGCAGGACGAGCACCACCACGCCCCGCGCCTCCAGCGTCCGCACGACGTGCGGCACCGGGCCCGGCTCCCCGGCCAGCGCCTTCCGCGCGACCCGCGCCGCCTCGACCGGCCCGCCGCCCGCGATCTCGTCCGGCGGCACCACGTACTCCGGGACGTCCACGGCCGGCAGATCGACGAGCTCCTCCAGCGCCGCCACCACGTCCGCCGCGATCCGCCCGTACGCGAGGGCCTGGTCGCGCTCGATCTGGCTGGTCGACCTCAGCGACCGGAAGTGCGCCCCGTCCAGCGACACGCCCCCGGGCCCGCCGCGGAAGAACTCGACCGGCACGCCCAGCGCGATCGCGAGCCGCGACACCACCGCGTCCTCGGGACGCTGCACCCCGGCCTCGTACTGCCCGATCGCCCGCGGTGTGCTCCCCACGGCCTGCGCGAGCTGGTTCTTGCGCAGCCCCCGGAGCCGCCGGGCCAGCGTCAGCCGCTCGCAGTCGAACAGCAGCCGCGCCTCGGCGACCCGCCGAGCCGTTCGCTCATCGTTCACTATGCCGTTTCAGTGCTCGTCTCTTCGCGCAGCCGCACGGGCACGTCGGCCTCGTCGTCCCAGAGCGGCATCGTCCGTTCGACGAGCTTACGGCGTGGATCACCCCCAAGCGCGTCGTCCAGCTCCCGGACCCAGTGCCACGCCGTCCCGCCGTCGGCGTTCCACCGGGGACGTCCCAGGAAGAGCTCCATCTCCAGCGGCTCGTCGCTCGCGCTGTGGGCGAGGACCAGCGTCACGACCTCGGGCGTGTCGGCGCCGATCCCGATGTCGAGCGCGAGCTGCCGGTCGTCCGCGTACTCCTGCCGCGCCACCGCCTGCTTGGTGGGACTGTCCCGGTCCCACCTGATCTTCCGCACGGCCCCGAACTCGTGCCGCTTCAACAGCACCCGGTACTTCCCGTACCGCCACCCGGGCGACCCGTTCAGATCGTCCCGCACCACCCGGTGGTCTCCGTCGAAGACCCGGTCGATCCACGACGTCAGCACATCGAACGCGGTCACCCCGTACGACCGCTCCGTGAACCCCGCCGCCCGGCTCAGCCCGCCGAACACGGCCAGCGTCGCCTCCCGGTGCGCCTCCCGCACCCCGTGCAGGAACCCGCCCGCCCGCAGCTCCCCCCAGACAACCGTCTCCTCGCTCACACCGACGGACCCTAGCCGCCGCCACTGACAGAACGTCCGATGGTGAACAGCCGCACCTCCCGCAACCGCGGCACCGGCCCCACCCGCCCTTCCCGCACCCACAGCGCCCGGACGGTCGTCAGGACCAGCGTCCGCGCCCCCATGAAGAACAGCGCCGCCAACGGCAGCTCACCCAGCACCGCCGTCGCCACGCTGACGGGGAACTCGCCGGACCCCCACGACAGCATCACGTCGAACCACGCGTCGCACACCAGCAACGTCCCCGTGACGACCTGCCCCAGGATCGCGATCTGAAGCCGCCGCCACACCGCGAAGGCCGTGAACGCGAACGCCGCCGTCAACGCGGCATCGAACCCGATCCACGCCACGCTCCACTGCCCGGACGTGTAGTGCTGCGGCAACGTGAGGCCCAGCACGACCGTCCACGGAATGAGCCATGCACAGCACGCCACAAGGAAGACCAGCACCAGCCCCCGCCGCCGCCGGTACCGCGGCTGCTCCAGCGGGTCCTCGTCCCCGAGCGCGATCAGCGCCCGCAGCAGCCCGGCCCGCTCCTCGGCCGACAACCCCCGCAACTCCTCGACCGACACCAACCCGACCACCGCCCTCCGGCCGACGACCCGCCCCAAGCATAAGAAGCCGGCCCAGCGGTGCCCCAGCCCCTACTTGACCGCCTTCCGCGTCTTGACCGGCGTGGCCTTCCCCTCCGCGACGAGCAGCTCATGCTGCTGCCACCCCTGCAACCACTTCCATCCGGCCCCGAGCGCCGCCGTGGTCGCCGCCACCATGAACGAGGTCACCTGCGTCTCGTCCAGATGCGCCCCCGGCACCCACTGCGCGACGACCCCCGCCAGCCACCCGGCCGCAACCGCGAACACCGGCGTGAACAACGCGACCCCCCGCCCCAACCAGGACCCCTCCGAAACCGGCTCCTCCACCGCCTGCACCGGCACCTCAACCTCACTCACACCGCATCACCATCCCGCTCCAGTAGGGCGAAAGCCAGCCCACGAACCAACACCTCCCATGCTGATCCGCACCGCCCCACCCCGCCCCCAAAACCCCAAAATCTCCGCCCCGAGAACCGTGGGCAACAACGGTGGGCACCACCCCGATACCACTGCGCCAGACTGGATCCCGGGTCGTCGAGCACGATGAGTCCCACAGGGCTGGCCGGTCTGCAGTTCCAGCGGCTGGCAAACGCACCAGATGGCAGTGTCGACAATGCAGCGGGATCTTTGGAATGGCTATCCGCGAACGCGGGGCGCATCGACGCCGTCGTTCGGCTCATCGAGATGCCGACCCCCGCATGCCTGAACCATCTCTGCACCCCCCGCGCGCTCGATTGTGCTCGGAACCTTAACGTCGCTCAAGACATGCTGTTGTTAAAATCTCTCGGCTAGCTGGCACATACCCTGTCGTCTCGCCGACGTCCCGTGATTCTTCATGAATACTTCGATGTCGCTTCAAAAAGTGCTGGGATATAAGGTGACGGCATCGGCTGACACGGACCTGCCTCCTTAGGGAGATGCAGAGCCTTCCTTGGCGGCGGGACCTGTAGCTGCCATAACCGCTTCCACAGCATCACTGAGGGATACATGTTCCCATAGGCGCACTACATGCCAGCCGGCATCTTGCAAGGCAGCGTCCGCGGCTCGGTCCCGTTCTACGTTGCGACGTAGCTTGGGGGTCCAGTACCACTCATTGCTGGTTGGCTCGCGCCCGTGCTCTGGGCAGACGTGCCAGAAGCAGCCATCAACGAACACAGCAACCTTCCGGGCAGTGAACACGATGTCGGGCCGGACGCGCACACCGCCTGGGAGATCAAGCCGGAAGTCTTTCCTGTACCGATAGCCCCGAGCATGTAGTGCTCGACGCAGCGCGATCTCCGGCTTGGTGTCTGAACGGCGGTTAGCCTTCATGTTGCGGGAGCGGCCCTCGTTCGCTGGCTTGGGGTAAGTCCCCGCCGCCCAGGCCTTCTCCCGCGGGTCATTGTTCTCTTTGCCGGGCACGGTGCCGCCGCTCACTCGTCTCGATCTCCAGGGAAGGTGTCACTGGCGAAGATACCGCCTGCGCCCTTCCACATGGGAAGCAGCTGTGAGATCGACGATTGCAGTGCCTGCCGGGCCCTGGGCAGGCCCAGATGACAAGGCGTCGGCTGCTGGCCGCAAACGCTGCTCAGCTGATCTTGGTCCGGTTGGCCGCAAACAGTTCGTTGCGCTGATGCCCCTCTTGGCCCACGAAAGCTTTGAAATCTCCGAGGCTGTAAGCAATTGCTCCGTTTGAGCGAGGAGACTCGATCACCTCAAAGTCGTGGCCCAGGTGAACGAGATGCCGCTCGACTTCGGGTTGTTCCATATTGGTGCCCATTTTGGCTAGGCGAGTCACTATCTGATCGATGGTGAGCGATCGCTTGCTGGTGCGCAGAAGTTTATACACTGGATCGAGAACCGTATCGGTTCTCTCGACTAGGGTCCGCTTCTCACCTTGTTTGAGCAGAGCTTTTCTGATGGCACAGCCAAGAGCTTTTGCTACCGGCGGAGGAAATGCATTACCGATCTGACGGTAAGTGGAGGTCTTTCGTCCAAGAAATTCCCAGTTGGCAAACTCTGGGCCATGCCAGCCTTGGATCCGGGCGACCATTTCAACAGTAAGTTTGGGGCCGGGGGCGCCATTTGAGACCGGGGAGCCAGGGCCTGGTGGCGCGTCAGCAACCCCTAGCGCATCGACGCCTAGGTCAGCCCATGCCTTCTTGGCCCGGGTTGGGCCAAGATCGGCCCCCCCATGCTTTTTCGACCCGCCAACGATCGTAGGCGCAATGTCATTGGCCTTTGCCACCCACGCCTCGACTTGCTCTGCCGTCCAGCCTCCTTGGCCGATCAGATCCCGTAGCAGAGCCCCCACCGTTTTGGGTTCTTCCGCGTGCGGCTGAGGCCACTCGAAGTACTCCGCGTACTCGGGACGCAAAGCTATCAGAACGAAGCGCGGCCGTAGTTGGGAAACGCCGAACTCGTTTGCGTGCAGCAGCCGCCATTCGGCGATGTATCCGTGCTCCTGCAGCCGGTCGAGTACGTGTTGCCGGTAAGCAGTGAAACGGTTGGCGCTCAGACCGCGCACATTCTCCAGCAGCAGTGCCTTAGGTTTCATCCTGCCGCATAGTTCGACTGCCCATGCGAACAGGTCTCGCTCGTCGTTCGCCCCTAGTTGCTTGCCGGCGATGCTGAACGGAGGGCAAGGCACCCCGCCTGCGAGCAGGTCGATGCCGACGTGCTCGTCTGGGTCCCACACAGACGGATCGGCGACGTCACCGACACGCACCGCGTCGTCGGCTTCCTTCTCGTCGTAGCCGAAGACCCTGATCAAATTGTGACGCAGTGTCTTGGCGGCATTCGCATCGAGTTCGACCGCCAGGCGGTGGTGGAAGCCGGCCCGGCCGAGCCCAAGGGACTGGCCACCGGCGCCGGCGCAAATCTCGACGACTTCGAGGTGGTCCAACCGCTCCGAAGCCGACATCCCGATCTCCTTCCATTGCCCGCTGAGGGCATACCCGGCACTGGCCTTCCGCCCGCCCTTGCAACTCACCGGGAGAGCAGCAGCGCTACACAGTACCTACAGGTGGTGCCGCGCTTCAGCTTGCCGGTCCAACGAGCAGGGACAGATTCCGGAGCCTACGGGCCTGTAGTGACACTATCGGACCGCTGGCTGAGGACTGGGTTGACAAGCTCCCGCGAGTCAGCCGCCGAGGGTGTCGGCGATCTCGGCGCGAGCCTCGGCCGGCAGGCGCCGGTAGCCGCTCCATGCTCGTTCGAGGGCAGTAGAGCCGCGGCGCCCTCGTTCGATCCACCGCGTCAAGCGCCGGCGGTCGGCGAGGTCCAGCGATGCGATCTCGGCAAGGACCTGGTCCGCCCGGGCAGGTGCGCCATTGAGGCCAGCCCTGCAGCGTTTACATTCCGTCACCAGCATCACCTGCAACCGCCCGCCGGGCAGGACCGTCTTCCTGCGTGTGACTGCGAGGACTGCGCTCTGGTTGGAGTCGTCCAGATACGGCTCCCCGCCCGCGATGCCGCACGAGGTGCACATGTAGTCGTCACGCTCCAGGACCGCCTGCTTCTCCTTGGTTGACACTGACTTGGCTGGAGCCGCAGCCCGCCGTGCCGCCTTGTCCCAGACGGGGACTCCGGCCTTAACGAATCGCTGGTCCTCCGGCATGAGGCCGGCGTCCTCGCTGCTGGTGTGGATGACCCACCTGTAGTCGCGCAGGTCGCGCACCCTGCGGTCGATTTGCGAGACACCCGGGAACGCTTCGCGAAGCTGTCCCTTCGTAAAGACGTTGCCCTCGCCGACCACCTGGACGAGCCACAGAGCGGCCTTGACCATTGCTCCCGCATCGAGGTTGGTGTCGTCCCAGGCCGGCACAGCCACGGCGTTCCCCCATCTCAGACTATGCACGTGAAGTTCAGGAAGTGTCTCAGTATGCGCCATTGCCTCCCATCGTGTCCGTGGTTCTCGATACGCTCGGCGCCGGGAGGAGTCTGTTGATGACTGAGAAGTTCGGGGTCCCGCCAGAAGGTGAGGCGACACGATCCCTGGTCGAGGAGCGCCTTGCTCAGGCGGTGAAGGAAGACGGTGCCAAGATCACCGTGGACTGGCGCGGGGAGCAGCGGCACCTGCATGTCATCTCAATGCCGGTGGACATGCTGTATTTCAATCCGGACACGCACCGGATCCGCGCGCAGCGCACGCTGGATCCTGTGCGGAACCGGGTTCTCCACCAGGAGCCTTGGGGCGAGGCAGCACAGCAGTACCTTCACCACCTGCTGCGATGCAAGCCTGCCGACCCGGATCAGACCGATCCCGACTACACCACGCTCATGGACGAGCTCGACGATTTCGGCCAGCAGGCACCTGGAATCATCAGCCGGGAAGGCATTCTCGTCGATGGGAACACCCGTTGCGCAGCGCTCAGGGATCTGGGCATCAAAGACATCAGGGTTGGCGTTCTGCCAGCTGACACCTCTCGCGCCGACATCAACAGTGTCGAGCTGGCTCTGCAGCTCCGCCGCGACAAGCGTCGCGATTACTCCTACATCAACCGCCTCATCGCTATCGATGAGCAACTCGCTGCCGGACGCCGTCAAGAGGACGTCGCGCGCGACTTCAACATCAAGCCCCGTACCTTGCAGCAGGATCGCTGGGTCTACCAGTTGATACAGGAGGCCATCGAGCGCAGTAGCGTAGGCAACGATGGCACCGGGCTCCGCCTGGTCGACTTCGAGGACCATCAGGAGAAGCTGCGCGAACTGCAACGAGAC
The DNA here is from genome assembly GCF_008923365.1 of Actinomadura montaniterrae. Classification (GTDB taxonomy): domain Bacteria; phylum Actinomycetota; class Actinomycetes; order Streptosporangiales; family Streptosporangiaceae; genus Spirillospora; species Spirillospora montaniterrae. The sequence goes on along the minus strand of NZ_WBMR01000122.1, from coordinate 17,610 downwards.
TTCTCTAAACTGGCCAAAACGGATCCGGATGCGGCAGAGCAGCTAAAAGAGTCGCGGTTGGCCGCAGTTCTCCTCAACTACCCCAAGACCTCCGTACGGTTCATCGAAGCAGACTTTTACGGCCGCTACCTAGCGGAGCGGCTGCCGGGCGACCTGAAGCCCGCGACCGAGGCGCCAGCCGAGGTGGCAATTCCTGGCCTGCCAGGCGTAAGTATCTCTGACACTACGCCTGACGTGAAGCGCACGCGAGCGCTGACTGACAGCCTCCTGCGGGCCGCTGCCGCCAGCAAGGCAGGAGACAAACTAGCGACCGACGATGCCATCCGCGCTGACAGACTGATCAAGTCGGCGCGAGACACCTTCGATGTCGCGGTAAAACTGGCTGGCCAGAACGCGCAGCTGCAGAAGCGGAAGGTCGCTGTTCCTGAGCGGCTTACCGACGCCGCCGACTATGTAAACCAATGCGCCGCGGAGTTCGCTGATGCGAAGAGCAAGCGTGTGCTCGACGAGGAATCTTTCGACGACGCCCTGCTGACGCTGCGGGCGAGCCTGGCTCGGCTTGCTCGCCAAGCCGGCCGTACCTTCAGCTCTCCCGGGGACGGGGTGGAGTGGCTGCTGTCGGCTACAAGGGAGGATTGATGCAGCCCGGCATGGCCGAGAGCAGCTTGGAGATCGGGTTCGGCGATGGTGTCATTGCGGCGCGGCTCCGCGCCTCGGCTGGTTACGAAAGCGACCTGCGTCGGCTCGGGCTGAAGTTCCGGACCAGCGTGCAGCGTTCCCCGACGACGCTCGAAATCGAGATCGATGATCTGCTGGTCAATCTCGCCGCCCTGGCAACCTGGCCTGCTCCGGAAACAGTCCGCTGGGACAAGCAGCTTGCGGCTCTGGCGACCGACTCCGCTGCCGACGCGCAGACCGTAGCTCAGCAACTCGACCCAGCCGCGGACCAGGTCTCCAATCCCGAGCCAGGTACCCTCGCCGACCTGCTTGGGCCCGGATGGATGGCTGATCTCACAGAGTTCCAGCGCCGGGACGTCGCCAAACTACTGACGCTGCGGCACGGTGCCAATTTTTCTGTCCCCGGCGCTGGTAAGACCCGAGTGGGGCTCGCTGTGTTCCAGGCACTACGGCACGCTGGGAAGGTTGAGCGGCTTCTCATTGTAGGCCCGAAGTCATCCTACGAATCCTGGCTGTATGAGGTCGAGCAATGCTTCGCGGCTCCGCCGCGAATGGATGTTTATGGCCGGGCCCGCGATCCGGCCGCCGAAATGGTGCTCATCAACTATGAGCGGCTAGACGGAGCTTCCGCCGAACTTGGACGGTGGCTGGCAGCTAAGCCTTCGATGTTGCTGCTTGATGAGGCTCACCGGATGAAACTGGGGGCCGAAGGGATCTATGGCGCCGCTTGCCTAGCGCTTGGGCCACGCGCCAAGCACCGGCTCATTCTTACTGGTACTCCGGCTCCGAATGGCGTCAAGGATCTTGAGAACCTGTTCGGTTTTGTCTGGCCCGGACACGGGCGGCAGAAGGTTGTGCAAGCTGTGGGCGGAGGGGACCTCGCGAAGGCCAGTCAGGTGCTGCGCCCCCTTTTCGTACGTACTACTAAGGGAGAGCTAGGGCTTCCGCCCGTCAATACGACGATCCGGCCACTGCCGATGCCGCCGTTGCACCGGGAAGTCTATGAGGCCCTCATTGGCCGATTCTCGGCCCGTGCCGCCGGTGCGGAGGCAGACTTCCAGGCGCTCGGTAAAATCATCATCTATCTGCTGATGGCCGCCACCAGCCCAGCGCTGCTGTCGGTAGGTACCACCCGCTACGAGCCACTTGCCTACCGGGTTCCGCCACTGGAGGCACCGAGGGGCACACCGCTCTTCGACTTGATGCGAGACCTGCCCAGTTATGAGATGTCTCCCAAGTATCGCGAAGTGCTGGCGATCGTCGCAAAGAACGCGGCGTGCGGTCGCAAGACGCTGGTCTGGTCCACCTTCATCCGCAGCCTCAATACTCTGCAGCGGATTTTGGCCGAGTTCTCGCCAGCTATGGTTCATGGCGGCACAGTGGACCGGGATGAGCAGATTGAACTTTTCCGGAATGACAGCGATTGCATGGTGCTGCTGTCCAACCCAGCCACACTAGGGGAGGGAATAAGCCTTCACCACGACTGTCACGATGCTGTTTATGTGGACCGTGATTTTGCCGCCGGGAGGTTTCTGCAGAGCCTCGACCGGATCCATCGCCTGGGTTTGGACCCAAGCGCCGAGACGCGAATTACGGTGTTAGCTTCTGAGGGCAGCATTGACGAGATCGTTGAACAGCGCCTGGCTGACAAACTTCAGTTCATGGGCCAAGTTCTGGATGACCCTGCGGTGCGCGAACTGGCTGATCTTGACGAGGAACCTGCGGTGGGCGGCGGCCTGGACACGCGCGACCTGCAGGCGCTAATGGGCCATCTCCGTGCCGGTACCGCCTGAGCCAGTGCTACGTGCAGCGGTTCGCTGGCTCAGCAAGCTTCCCGAGTCCAGTCCAGGACGTTGCCGTGCCTTGTTCGCGCACGTTGGCGCGTTCAGTGACCTCACGCCAGCTCAATATGAGTGGGCATTCTCTTGGCTTCAGGAGACGGGCCTGCTGGCCGACCTGCACAGCCCGGTGCCGGCCGCGGAGCGGGTCTTGGAAGCTGCGCTGCGGCTCAATGATGCTCCTTGGATGGCTGATGCGGACTCCCTCGTTCGGTCACCCGGCGAACTCCCAGAAGACTTAGCCCGTGCTGCTGAGAGCCTCGGCGTTAGCGCGGAGCATGCCTTTGGGACGCTTCGGAGCGTGTGGGGAAAGTTCGATGATGAGCAGCGCCTGCGCGTCGGAGCAGCAGCTGAGGCGGTATTGATGGAGCTGCTTACCGCCTCCGTCGATGCAAGAGTGGAACACGTTGCTGCGCATTCCGATGGCTATGGCTATGACATAGCTGTGCATGCACGCCAAGGCAGCTTGCATATTGAGGTAAAGAGCACGTTACGACGGAACCGGATCACCGTATTTCTATCGCGCAATGAGTATGAGGTAATGCTTCGCGATCCATCGTGGCAGATGGTTGTTGTCCGGCTGGACGACCACCTTAAGGCAGTGGCCTTGGCGTCAGTTCCTGGTCCATGGATCCTCCGGCATGCTCCGCATGACCGCAGTGCCACGGGCCGCTGGCAGTCGTTCCGCCTGGACGTCCCGCCGGAGCAAGTCGTTCCCGGTATTTCGCGGCTGGCTCCTGTTTTCGCGGCGGCTGCATCTCCGCTGCTAACCGGCTCGCAAGTTTGGTAGCCCGGAATGCCCGGCGGCATTACAGCCACGCAGATACTTGCGTGGCCGTGGCTGCGAAGATAGGAGCGCGCTCGCCGCCGCGTATCGTGCTGGAGGTTACCAACGAGCGATGGTCTGAGCTAGCTCAGGGAATGGGCGTACCCGGCCCAAGGCCACACACTCATCCCATGCGTCTACTTGGGCGGCCTGGATCTTGCCACTTGCGCCGAGTTCGGTGACTGCCGTGGCTAGGGCGCCATACGCAATGTGGTAAACGGCATCAACCTCTCCGGTACCTCGGGCGATCGCCACTAGCCGGCTTGGCAGGGGTTCGGCTGTTACTGAGACGAGGTGGGGAAGGCGTTCGCGGCGGTGCCTGATCATTTGGTTATTTTCGTGCCGAATATTTTGCACACGATCGGAGCGGATAGTCCATTTACATGAAACTGCTGCATGCAAAAAAGGGAGTTCGTTTTCAGTTCGCCCTGGAAGTGAGACGACTACATCAGGTTTGATCAGGTAGTCGCGCCCTAGTGTTATGCGCAACTCTGCATTAGTCCGGACAAGGCGGTCGACCTCCTTGAGATGACTGTACTGAACAAAGCTGCTAATCGGTACTGGCGCGTCATGTACGTGCCACTGCCGTCCGTGATCGAGGTGGGGAAGTTCCTGGCGTAGTGAAAGTGCAACGGCGCGCTCCAGGGGACGGCCGCTCTTGGGGTCGGTCACGCCCGTTGGTATGCCTCGAGGTACTGCCAGCTTGTCTAGGACGGTTGCTGCGATGATCTTTGATGCCTCGTTGTCGCTGTCGGCGGTATTCGGCATCAGGTTGCCATTTCGTACCACTTTCCAGCCCAGCAGCTGACTGGCGAATTCGGCGTTCATCGGTGTGGGGGTCATGGCAGGCCATCCTAGGACATCCTCGGTGATCGGTCTCGGTGTTCGGCGGCTTTTTGGTGCTATGCCTGAGCCTGCAGTGATACGCGCAGGGTGTCTTTCGCTGCAGATGGAGCGGATGTGTTTGAAGGACCCGGCACTGGGGCTGGCGATCTGCCGTCACAGGCAACGTCTCAGAGGTGCGTGGGCAGCAGGAACGGGACGTGGGTCGAGTGAGGTGGACTATGGGCTGCGCCGTTTACGGTCCATCAGTCTTGACGGTCGGGCCCTGCGCTGCCGCCTGGTGAGCCGGGCTTGCGGAGGCGGCGATCAGATTGCTGGCGCTCTGCTCAGTTGGAACTGGCGGCATGGAGTGCACTCCGGAGATCAGAGTGCTGTGCGGTCCCTAGGTGGTGTGGTGGCGGCAGGTCTGTTGCATTCTTGCCGCTCTCGCGGCTGTGCCGGGCGGGGGTGAACGAGGGGGAGCGGACAGGTGAACGGTCGTTGCGGGCGTGGATGGGTGGGTCACATCCAGGTGGGATGGCTCAAAAGGACATGGGTGTCTGTATATTCTGGGGCTCCTTGAGGGCGCGGGGTGGCGTCCTTGTCGGTGGAGGGGCGTCGGTATGGCTGGGCCGCTTTTGGCTGGGGATCCTCGGGAGTTGGGTGGGTATTGGCTGGCCGGGCGGTTGGGGGCCGGGGGGCAGGGGGTCGTTTACGAGGGGTACGACGCCGGGGGCGTGCGGGTCGCGGTCAAGGCGCTGCATGTCGACACGGTCAATGAGGCGCTGCGGAACGGGTTGCGCAAGGAGGTCGCGACGCTGCAGCGGGTGGCGTCGTTCTGCACGGCGCGGATCATCGGCGCGGACCTCGACAGCGTGCCGCCCTACATCGTCAGCGAGTACGTGCCCGGGCCCGATCTGCAGGCGTGGGTGAGCGAGCGGGGGGCTTACGGGGCGGACGAGCTGCATCGGCTGGCGATCGGGATCGCGACGGCGCTGGCGTCGATCCATCGGGCCGGGATCGTCCATCGGGATCTGAAGCCGGCGAACGTGCTGCTGGGGCCGGACGGGCCGCGGGTGATCGACTTCGGGATCGCCAAGACGGACGAGATGTCGCGCAGCGCGACGGGGGCGCTGAAGGGGACGCCGCGGTGGATGGCGCCGGAGCTGTTCCAGGGGAAGCGGGCGACGCCCGCGGTGGACGTGTGGGCGTGGGCGGCGGTGGTGCTGTTCGCGGCGAACGGGCGGGCGCCGTTCGACGGGGAGACGATGGCGACCCTGCACCATCAGATCCTTAATGAGCGTCCGAAGACGGACGTGCTGCCGGAGCCGTTGCGGGGGCTCGTGGACGCGGCGCTTAGCCAGGACCCCGAGCAGCGGCCGAGTGCGCAGGAGGTGCTGGACGGGCTGCTCAGCGGGGTGAGCGGCGACGCGCTGGAGGCGGGGACGAGGGCGGCGGGCCTCGGGGAGGCGCCGTCGGTGACGTTGCCGCCCGCGCTGGGGGAGGTCGCGGAGCAGGTGTACCGGCGGCTGGGGTGGGAGGCGCAGCAGGCGGTCCCGCGGGTGCTGCTGAGGATGGTCGCGGCGCCGGCGGACGCACAGGGGGCGCTGCGTCCGGTGCCGGTGGGCGACCTCGTGGACGGGATCACGGGCGAGCGGGCGCTGGAGGAGGTGCTGGACGCGTTCTGCGGTGCCGGGCTCGTCCGGCGGGACGATGTGACGATCTCCATCGCATCGCCGGCGCTGCTGCGGGCGTGGCCGCGGCTGGCCGACTGGGTGAGGGCGGAGAGCGAGGGGCTCGCGGCCCAGCAGGCGCTGGCGGGTGCGGCGCGGGTGTGGAACGCGAACGGGCGCAAACCGGCGGACCTGCATCAGGGGTCGGCGCTGGACGGGGCGCTGGCGTGGGCGTCGGTCGGGCGGCGGCAGCTCACGCTGAACCTGGTCGAGCGGGCGTTCCTGGACGCGTCGGTCCGGCAGACGCGGGATCGGGCCCGGACGCGGGCCGCCGTCACGACGACGCTGGCGGTGCTGCTGGTGATCGCGTTGTGCGCGGGGGCCGCGGTCGCGGTGCAGAGCCGGAGCCTGCGGAAGACGAACGCGACGGTGGCGGAGCAGCGGGACTCGGCGGTCGGGCGGCAGCTCGCGACGCGGGCCGTCCAGCTGCGCCGGACGGATCCGGTGCTGGCGCGGCGGCTCGCCGTCGCCGCGTCCGCGCTGGCGGGGGACACGTTCGAGACGCGGGACGCGCTGCTGACGCTGACCGAGCAGTGGGAGCAGGGGATGTTCCGGCCGGCGGGGGTCGGGACGGACTGGAACACGCTGAGCCCCGACAAGGCCGGGCCTTACGCGTGGTGGAAGGACAACACCGTCATCCTCGGCGACCCGGACACGAAGAAGGCGCTGACGCTGCGCGTCGCGGGCGCGGGCGTGGCGGGGCTGGGGCTGACGCTGGACGGCAAGCGGCTGCTCACGCTGCAGAAGGACGGCACGCTGGCGCTCTGGGACACCGCGTCCGGCGCGCGGACGGGCCTGCCGTTCAAGCACGTGATGGGCGACGGGTTGTGGTTCAGCCCGAGCGGGGCGCGGCTCGTCACGACGCACCACGGGACGGTGAAGGTCCTCGACACGGCCACCGGGCGGGTGCAGTTCACCGCAAAGGAGAACTTCAGCATCACGGGCCCCATCTTCTCGCCGGACGAGAGGATCCTGGTCGGTGTGGCCAAGGACGGCGGCCATTGGCGCCTCGTGGGGCGGGACCTGGCGACCTTCAAGCGGATCAAGGTGCCCGAGCAGGTCCGGGACCTCGTCGAGACGTCCAGGATCGGGTTCAGCCCGGACGGCCGGTTCTTCGCGGCCACCGACGCCGGAGGCGTCAAGGGCGAGATCACGGTCGTGGACGTCAAGACGGGTGAGCTGCGCACGCGGCTGAAGGAGCCGAAGGGGTTCGACAGCCTCGACTCGGAGTTCACGTTCAGCCCGGACGGGAACTTCCTCGCGGCCGGCATGGCGCTGTGGAGCACCGACACCGGCACGTCCGAGCCGCCCTACCTGTTCTACAAGCCGGACGACATGTGCAACGCGACCCGGTTCAGCGCGGACGGGCGGAGCCTGCGCTGCGTGGACAGCGAGGGGCGCGTCCAGTCCATCGACGTCTCGGTGTTCGTCCGTCCGGTGCAGGTGGCGCGGGCGTACGGGGACTCGGCGATCAGCCTGGACGGGTCGACGCTCGCCACCGCGGACCCGTCGCCGTCCACCGGCGTGCAGATCTGGGACACCGCGAAGCGGGCGCGCCGCACGACCCTCCCGATCACCTACACGAACGGGTACGGCGGCGACCGGATGTCGCTGTCGCGGGATGGCCGGCTGCTCGCGCTCCTCCGGCAGGACAGGACGGTCGAGATCTGGGACGTGCGGTCGCGCACGAAGCGGACCGCGATCGACCTCGGCCCGGCGGCGATGCCGTCGTCCCGGCCGCTGCCGTCGTTCTCGCCGGACGGCAAGGCCATCGCGACCGTGACGCTCGGCGGCCCGGCGACGCCCGCGAACCAGAACCAGCCGCGGGCGACCCTGCTGCGGTTCTGGGACACCTCGACCGGACGGCAGCTCGGGCAGGCGCAGGCGGCGCAGCGGACCGGCGCGTCGGACGGCTCGCCCGAGCTGAAGATCGTCTGGAGCGCGGACGGGAAGAGCGTCGTGTCCGCCAACGACCTCGGGGTGGTCGCGTTCCCGTCCGGGAAGACGCTCGCGCCGCCGAACCCGCTCGCGACGACCGTCCAGGCCGTCGACCGGCAGGGGACGCTCGTCACCGTGCAGGACCGGTCCGACCGGCGGTCGCTGTCGTTCTGGAACGTCCGGACGCTCAAGCAGATCGGCACCCCGGTCGCGACGCCCGACGGCAAGTCCCCGATCGCGGCCCTCTCGCCGGACGGGCGGCTGCTCGCCACGACGGACATGCAGGGCAAGATCGACCTCTGGGACGTGCAGGGGCAGCGGCGGCTCGGGCTGCCGCTGACGGGGCACACCTCGGCGTCGATCGACGCGACGATCGAGTCGCTGGCGTTCAGCCCGGACGGCACCCGGCTCTACAGCGTGAGCGGCGACGACGGGAAGCTCGTCACGCACACGGTCGCGCCGCGCCTGCTGGAGGACGGCCTCTGCAAGCGGGTCGGGCCGCTGTCGCGAAGCGAATGGAAGCAGTACGTGCAGGACATCCCGTACGAGAAGACCTGCTAGCTCAGCAGGATCTCCAGCATGCGCTCACCCGGGTCGGCCCCGGCGGCGCCCCCGGCGGTCCCGGCGGCGGTCCTGGCGGCGGCACCGGGCGCGCCGGACGGGACGAGGTAGCCGCCGACCCACGAGCGCAGCATCAGCAGCGCCCGCAGCCGCGCGTCGTCGGCGCCGAACCCGAGGCCCTCCAGGCACGCGGCGATGTGCCCGAGCAGCGCGCGGTCGGCGTGCCGGACGGCCTCCTCCGCGGCCGGGTCGTGCTGCGCCCACAGCCGCATCGCCCGGTCGACCGGCGCGATCTCGCGGCCGAGCGCCTGGATGCGGCGCAGCCGCTCGCGCGGGTCGCCGGTGCTGCCGAGGGCGAGGTCCAGCATCTCGTCGGTGCGCTCGTGCGCCCACCGGTCGAGGAGCGCCCGCATCAGCTCGCCGCGGTCCTTGAAGTGCCAGTAGAAGCTGCCCTTGGTGACGCCGAGCCGCGCGGCGAGCGAGGTGATCGCGACGCCGCGCTCGCCGGTGCGGGCGAGTTCCTGGTAGCCGGCCTCCACCCAGTCCCGCCTGGCCATCCTCGTACGGGCCGTCATCGCGCTCCCCACGCTCCGCTACACCAGGACCACCGGACCAGGGTCCATGCCCAGCTCGATCCGGCCGTAGAGGGCGTACGCCGCGTCCGGGTCGAAGACCACATGCCCGCTGATCGTATTCACATCCCGCTGGGCCCGCTGGAACGGCGAGTCCGCGAACTGGGTGCTCGCCCCGGCCGCGCCGCACAGCTCGTTGACGACGCGCCGCGCCGTGGCGGCCACGTGCGCCGCGACAAGCCGGGCCCGGGCGCGGCGGTGCAGGCCGGTGGCGTCGCCCGCGGCGGCGGCCTCGGTCACGTCCCGCAGCGCGTCCTCCAGGAGCAGCCGCGCCGCCGCGAGGTCCGCGGTGGCGGTGGCGAGCCGGATCTGCCCGCTCATCAGGTCGCGCTGCCGCTCGCCGCTGTAGGCCATCCGCCGGCTCCGCATCCGCTCGGCGAACAGCGCGAGCACGCCCTCGGCGACGCCGAGCACGGGCGCCGCGCTGGTCAGCGCGAACACCGGGACGAGCGGGGTCCGGTAGAGCGGCGCCGGGTGGACGCGCGACCCGGGCGAGCGCCCCTCGGTCAGCGCCGTCAGCGGCACCGAGCGGTGCGCCGGGACGAAGGCGTCCGCGACCTCGATGTCGTTGCTGCCGGTGCCGCGCATCCCGCTGGTGTGCCAGACGTCGTGGACGGTCACGTCCGCGCGCGGCAGCAGGAACAGCCGCGGTTCGATCGCCCCGTCGGTGGTGACGAGGCCCATGACCATCGCGTGGTCGGCGTGCATGGAGCCGCTGCCCCACGACCAGCGTCCGGTGACCCGGTGCCCGCCGTCCGCCGGCTCGGCGGTGCCGGTCGGGGCGAGGACGCACGGGATCAGCGCGTACGGCCGCTCGGCCCAGACCTCCTCCTGCGCCTGCTCGGGGAACAGCGCCACCATCCAGTTGTGCAGCGTGTAGATGACCGACAGCCAGCCCGTCGACGCGCAGGCGGCGCCGGCCGCGCGGCAAGCCGCCGCCATCGGCTCGAACCCGAGTTCGGCGCCGCCGAACCGCTTCGGCACGAGCATGCTGAACAGGCCGGACGCGGCGAGGTCGGCGATGGTGGCGTCGGGCGGGCGGCGCGCGTCCTCGGCCTCGCGGGCGCGGCCGGCGAGCGCGGGCGCCAGCTCCCGCACGCGGCGGACGATCTCGTCTCCGTACTCCATGGTACGGAACCATACTCCTAAGTATGGCGCACGGTCGCGGCGCGCTGCGCCCGGGCGTCAGGGCGTCAGGGCGTGACGATGTCGAAGTCGCGGTCGGGGTCGTCCAGCAGGCCGATCAGGGTGGTGAGGGCCCGGCGGTCGCCGTCGGCCTGGATGTCGCCGAGGTCCTGCGTGGCGACCAGCTGGAGCAGCTGCGGCTTGGTCAGGGTCAGGGTGAGGTCGGCGGGGGTGCCGTCGTGCGCGCGGGTCTGGGTGAGGACGCCGTTGGCGAGGCTGAGCCGGACCTCGTCCTTGAGGTCGGTGAAATTGCAGTCGATCGTCAGCCGCGTGTCCCAGGCGCGCGGGCCGTCGACGCGGATAGCGAGGGAGTCGAAGACCTGCTCGACGCTGAGCGCCATCAGGACGTCCGGGGACGAACTGTCGAGCGTGTTGGTCGGCTTGTCGCCGCGCAATTCCGCGGCGCCCTGGAGATAGAAATTGCGCCAGGTGCCGTTCTCGCTGCCGTGCCCCAGCTCGTCGTAGACCCGGGCGAGGAGTTCGCGTGCCTCGGTGTTCCCCGGATCGGCGAACACGACGTAGTTGAGGACCTGCGCGGCCCAGCGCGTCTCGCCCGCCTCGAAGGCATCCCGGGCCTTCGGCATGATGCTCTCCGCGCCGCCCATGAACTCGACGTGCTTCTTCGCCGACTCCTCCGGCGGCAGTTCCCACAGGTGCGCGGGATTGCCGTCGAACCACCCCATGTACCGCTGGTAGATCGCCTTGACGTTGTGGGAGACCGACCCGTAGTAGCCGTGCGTGTGCCAGGCCCTTTCCAGCGCGGGCGGCATCTCGATCAGCTCGGCGATCTCGGTTCCGGTGCGGCCCTGATTCAGCATCCGCAACGTCTGGTCGTGAATGTAGGCGTACAGGTCCCGCTGCTCGGACAGGAAATCCGTCAGCTCCCGCGTGCCCCACGTCGGCCAATGGTGCGAGGCGAACAGCACATCGGAATCCGCCGCGAACATCTCGATCGCCTCGGTGAGATAGCGGGCCCACACGCGCGGGTCCCGCACCAGCGCCCCGCGCAGCGTCAGCACGTTGTGCAGGTTGTGGGTCGCGTTCTCGGCCATGCACAGCGCCCGCCGGTCCGGGATGTGGAAGTTCATCTCCGCGGGCGCCTCGGTGCCCGGCGTCAGCTGGAACACGATCCGGACCCCGTCCACCACCTCCTCCTGGCCCGTCTTGGTGATCGTCAGGTTCGGCTCGATCAGCGAGATCGTGCCGGTGGACGTCGTCGGGCCGAGCCCCGCGCCGATCTGCCCGGTCGCGTCCCGGGGCAGCTCCGCGCCGTACATGAAGATCGCGCGCCGGTTCATCGCGGTGCCCGCGTAGACGTTCTCCGCCACGGCGTGCTCCAGGAACCCGGCCGGCGCGATGATCGGGATCCGCGCGCCCTGCGGCACCACCCCGCGGACGCCGCCGAAATGGTCGGCATGCGAATGGCTGTAGATGACGGCGGTCACCGGCCGGTTCCCGCGGTGCTCCTGGTAGAGCTCCAGCGCCGCCGCCGCGCATTCGACCGACAGCAGCGGGTCGACGACGATCACGCCCGTGTCGGCCTCGATGAAGGAGATGTTCGACAGATCGAACCCGCGCACCTGATAGATGCCGTTCGCCACCTGGTACAGGCCGTGCTTGGCGGTGAGCTGCGACTGCCGCCACAGGCTCGGGTTCGCCGTCGCGGGGCACGCGGCGTCCAGGAAGGCGTAGGCGTCCAGGTCCCAGACGACCCGGCCGTCGCCGTCCTCGATCCTGCGTCGCGACGCGGTGCCGACGAACCCCTTGTCCGCGTTCTCGAAATCGGTCCGGTCGTCCAGGGACGGCAGCGCGGCCACGGTCAGCTCCTCACGGCAGGGTTCGTCGGTACCCGAGCACTTCCCTGGCCTGGATCACCTCAGTGCCACAAATGCACCAAGAGCCCATGAACCCCCGAGTCAACAGGGAGTTTTCGGGGCATCCCGACACGGTCGGGGGACGAGGGCGTCCTCGCCTCCCGGCGGCCGAACCATCGACCGGGGGGAACCATGAGCGACCTCATCGCCGTCGCCTACGACGACCTGGACCACGCCGAACGGGCCCGCGACAAGCTCATCCAGCTGCACAAGGAGCACGTCATCGGACTGGCGGACGTGGTCGTCGTCGAACGCAGGGACAACGGCAAGATCAAACTCCACCAGGCCCGGAGCATGACCGCCGGCGGCGCGCTCGGCGGCGCCGCCTGGGGCGGCCTCATCGGCCTGATCTTCTTCATGCCGCTGCTCGGCATGGCCATCGGCGGGGCCACCGGCGCCGCCATGGGCTCCGCGGCCGACGCCGGCATCGACGACGACTTCATGCGGAACCTCGGCGAGCACCTGGCGCCCGGCGCCGCGGCCGTGTTCGTCCTGATCGACAAGCGCAACCCGGACAAGGCCGTCCCGGAGATGGCGCCGTTCGGCGGCCGGCTCATCCAGACGTCGCTGTCCGACGAGCAGGAGCAGCACCTGCGCGAAGCGATCAAGGCCGCCCGCGCGCCCCAGCCCGCCTGATCCATTACGGGTTGACGTGCGGTGATGCCCGTTCCGTATCGCGCATTGCGAAACGGTGATTGGACGGCGGAGGCCATCCTTCCGCAAGGTGGATGCACGGCATCCGCTACCCGAAGGAGTCCACCACCATGAGCGTCGTCGATCGGGCCCGCCGGGCCCTCGGGCAGGTCGGGACCTACGTGCCGGTGCCGTTCACCCGCTGGATCCCCATCGACGAGCAGCGCAAGGCCGTCCGGCGGCTGGAGGCCGCCGGCTACGGCACGACCTGGTGCAACGAACCGGTCGGCGGCAAGGACGTCTTCGCGCAGCTCGCCGTGCTGATGGAGGCCACCGAGCGGATGACGTTCGGCACCGGCATCGCCAACGTCTGGGCCCGGGCCGCGCAGACCGCGCACGGCGCGGCGGCCGTCCTCGCCGAGGCGTACCCGGACCGGTTCGTCCTCGGGCTCGGCGTCGGCTACCGGGAGCAGGCGGCGGCCGTCGGCCGCGACTTCGGCCGCCCCGCCGGCACGATGCGGGCCTACCTGGACGCCATGGCCGAGCCCCCGCAGATGCCCGGGCCCGACGCGTCCTACCCCCGGATCATCGGCGCGAACGGCCCGAAGATGATGGCGCTCGCCGCCACCACCGACGGCGCCTTCCCCGCCCACCAGCCGCCCGAGTTCACCGCGGACGCCCGCCGGACGCTCGGCCCGGACAAGCTCCTCGTCATGGGGCTGTCCCACAACGCCGACGACGAGCCCGCCGCCATCGCCGCCCAGGTGAAGGCCCACCTCGCCGCGGGCGCCGACCACGTCACCCTCTTCCCCGCGACCGGCGACGACTTCACCGCCGACGTCGACCGCCTCGTCGACCTGGCCCCGGCGCTCCTCTCCTAGAGATCCCTAGCGAAACGGCTCCTCCGCCGGGACGCCGCGTGCGATGATCGTTCGCCGTGCGACCCCCGGAGGGCCCGATGGCCGACCCCCTGCTGCCCGAGGACCCCCGGCGGATCGGCCGGTACGTCCTGACCGGGCGGCTGGGCGACGGCGGCCAGGGCTCGGTCTACCTCGGCCGGGACGGGAACGGCCGCGAGGTGGCGGTCAAGCTGCTGCACACCCGCCTGGGCCGCGTCCCCGAGGCGCGGCGGCGCTTCGTCCGCGAGCTGGAGGTCGCCTCCCGGGTCGGCGGCTTCTGCACGGCGCGCGTGCTGGACGCCGACGTCCAGGGCGACCGGCCGTACATCGTCAGCGAGTTCGTCCACGGCCCGTCCCTCGCCGAACTCGTCCGCGCCCAGGGACCGCTCGATCCGGGGACACTGCTGCGCCTCGCCATCGGCACCGCCACCGCACTGTCGGCGATCCACCGCGCGGGCATCGTCCACCGCGACTTCAAACCCCCGAACATCCTCATCGGGCCGGACGGCCCCCGGGTCATCGACTTCGGCATCGCCCGCGCGCTGGACTCGTCCCTCATCACCGTCACCAGCCAGGTCGTCGGCACGCCCGCGTACATGGCGCCCGAGCAGGTCGCGGGCGACGCCGCGGGCCCGCCCGCCGACGTCTTCGCCTGGGGCGGCACGCTGCTGTTCGCCGCGACCGGCCGGGCGCCGTTCCCGGGCGACTCGATCCCCGCGCTGCTGAACGCCGTCCTGAACGCCGAGGCCGACGTGAGCGCGCTGCCCGGTCCGCTCGCGGAACTGGCCGGCGCCTGCCTCGCCAAGGACCCCGCCCGCCGCCCCACCAGCGCCGACGCGCTCTTCCGGCTGCTCGGCATGGCCGGCGCGGACCTGCCGCCCAGTGCCCGTCCGGACGATCTCCTCGAACGCGGCATGGCGTCGGCCACCGCGGTGCTCACCAAGGTCGCCTACGGCCCGCCGCCCCCGCAGCTCGCGCCGCGGCGGTCCCGGCGGGGCCTGCTGATCACGGCCGGGGCCGCCGCGGCGGCGCTCGCGATCGCCGTCCCGGCCGTGATCTCCCAGCTCCCGGACGGCCCCTCCGCGCACGGCGCCACCGGCACGACGCGGGGTACCGCCGGGACGGTCGGCTCCGGCCGCACCGGGGGCACCGTCAAGATCGGCGTGATGGCGCCGATGCGCGGCCCGCAGGCCGCCGCCTCCGCGGGCGTCTGGGCAGGCGCTCAGCAGGCGGTGAACGAGTTCAACGCGAAGCGGCCCTCCGTCCACGTCCAGCTCGTGCGGCTCGACACCGTCACCGGGGCCGACGCGCAGGACGCGGCGGCCGGACGGGAAGCGGCGCGGCTGAACGCCGCCGCCGTCGTCGGCAGGTTCGGCGAGGAGGCGGCGGGCGCCATGCCGATCCTCGAGGCCCGGCACATCCCCGCGCTGTCGTCGGCGGCGCCGGCCTCCGCGTCGTCGGGCGGCGGATGGACGTACTGGCACACGGTCATGCCCGACATGGACGCGTCGGTGAGCGCCCTCGCCGAGATGATGGGCCGCCGCCGCTTCGCCACGCGAACCCGGGTGGTGGTGCTCGACGACACCACCCAGCCCCTGGCCCACCGGCTCGCGACCGTGTTCAGGGCGCGCGCCGAGGCGCTGGACGCCCTGGTCCGCGTCGTGGTGCTGAGGACGAGCCCGCCCGACTACACGACAGTGATCGGTGACGTGAAGGGGCTGGACGCGGACGCGGTCTTCTACGGCGGCCTCCCCGAGACCGCCGGCCCGCTGCTCAAGCGGGTGCGGACGGCGGGCTTCAGCGGCCGGTTCTACCTGGGCCTGCCGTCGCTGGACCCGCGGCTCGTCTCCGGCGCGGGCAGGGCCGCCGAAGGCGCGGTCCTCACCTGCCCCTGCTCGAGCTTCGCGCCGGGCGCCGCGCGGATGCCGAAGGCCTTCACGGACTTCGCGGCCCGCTACGCCCAGGCCAACAAGGGAAGCCGTCCCGCTCTCTACGCGCCGGAGACGTACGACGCGACCTGGGCCGTCCTGCACGCGTTCGAGCACGGCAGCCGGACGGGCGCCCAGGTCAACGACTATCTGCGCGCCATCGACATGCCCGGCGCGTCCCAGCGGGTCCGCTTCACGGCCCAGGGCCATCTCACCGACGGCGTCAGCTACGCCTACGAGGTGAAAAACGGCCGCTTCACCTGCCTAGGCAACTCCGCCACCGCCCCCGTCACCTGACGGACAAGCGCAAGACGACCAACCGAAACCGTGCCGCTGTGTGTACCCCCTACCGGATTCGAACCGGCGCTACCGCCTTGAAAGGGCGGCGTCCTAGGCCGCTAGACGAAGGGGGCCCGGTGGTGGCAGAGATGGTTGCCACTCGACCCGGTCAAGTGTAGAGGACGTGGCGGGGCGGCGCGCAAACGGTTACCCGCGTTCGCGGGTGGGCGACGGCGACGAGGTCGGCGAGGTGGTGGGGGACGGGCTCCGGGACGGCCAGTCGGACGGGAACTTCGACGGGAACGGCGAGGCCGGGGACGACGGCGGGGCGGTGGCCGGGGGCTGCGGCTTGATCGCGCGGTCCGGGTCGGGTTCGAGATGGCGCTCGATCTTGGCGGAGGTGAGGCCGAGGCCGCCGAGCTGCAGGTCGTCCCATCCCTGGAGGCGGTGCGAGGCGCGGTTGAAGTAGAGGACCGACAGCTCGATGGGGGTCGGCTCCTCGTGCTCGAGGCCGCGCAGGCCGGCGCCGCCGGTGGAGCCCTGGACGAACAGGCGGGTGCCGGTGGGCAGGAGCTTGGTCTGGCGGGCGTGCAGGTGGCCGGACAGGATCAGGGGCGTCAGGCCGGAGAACGCCTCGCCCTCGGACGGGTCGTGGGTGAGGACGACGTCGGGCGTCGTCCCGGACTTGCGGAGCTTGTCGGCCAGGACGTTGCCCTCGGCGCGGACCTGGTCGGAGCCGACGAAGTCGTCGCGGGTGCTCTTGTCGGGGGTGAAGCGGGGGTCGCCGACGCCGTAGAGGCGCAGGCCGCCGACCTCGCGGGTCCGGTCGTCGAGGACGATCGCGTTCTTCTGCCGCGCGACGGCCCGCTGGGTGCTCCGCGAGTCGTGGTTCCCGCGGATGTAGACGTACGGGATCTTCAGGTCGGAGATCGAGTCGGCGAACTTGTCCTCCGGCTTGCTGCCGTGGTCCATGAGGTCGCCGGTGTCGATGATGAAGGTGGCGTGGAACTGGGTGCTGACGGACTTGACGACGTTCCACGCGGTCGGGTTCAGGTGGATGTCGGAGACGTGCAGGACGCGGATGGTGGACGGGTCCGGCTCGTAGGTCGGGAGCGTCGAGGTCGCCGCGTACAGCTTGGAGGCGTTGCCGACGAGGCGCGCGAGGTTGGCGCGGTAGGTGGAGAAGCGGGTGAAGACGGTCTCGGCGTCGCCGACGACCTGGGGGGCGTTGGCGAGCAGGCCGGTGTAGCGGGGCTCGGCGATGGAGTCGGGGTTGAAGGTCGTCCAGGCGAGCAGGGCGACGGCGACGAGGCCCGCGGCGGACGCGCCGAGGGCGGCGGCGGCGCGCCGCCAGGACCGGAACAGGATCAGCGCGGCGAGGAACGCGAAGACCAGCGCGAGGACGGCCGCGCGGATCAGCAGGACGGTCACGCCGTGCCGGATCTGGTCGGCGATCTGGTCGGTGACGCGGTCGAGCGCCGAGTCGTCCTCGATGAGCCGCTGCGCCTGGTCGGGGCGGACGTCGGTGAGGTGCGCCTCGACGGACACGGGGCCGGAGTGGGTGTCGAGGTGGACGGCGCCGAGCGGCGGCAGTTCGAGGGTGGTCCCGCCGTGCAGCGACGGGTGCAGGACGAGTTGGACGTTCGCGGGGCCGACCGGGGTGACGGTGCGGCCGCCGACGAGGAGGCCGACGTAGCCGCCGGCGAGGCCGATGGCGATGGTGAGGGCGATGCGGGTCCAGCGGCTGCGGGCGGCGCGGGCGCCGGCGGCGCGCGCGCGGCCCG
>NZ_WBMR01000121.1 GCF_008923365.1 Actinomadura montaniterrae | reverse complement strand
ACCCGCCCGATGCCGAGGGCGGCGGCATGCCCGAGGCCCGGCCGCCGGTTGTGCGCGAGGGCGGCCTTGCCGATCGCGCGGGCGGCCCGCTCGCGGTCGGCCCCGGCGGCGGCCCGCTCGTCCGCCCACCGCTCGGTCGTGAAGGTGACGGCGCCGCGCAGCGGCCACAGCATCGGGTTCGCGGCCGTCGCCACATGGACGAGCGCGCGGAAGACGTGGTGCCGCCCGGACAGGTGGGCGCGCTCATGCGCGAGCAGGACGCGCCGCTCCGCCTCGTCCAGGATCGCCAGCATCCCGGTGGACACGACGACGCGGCCGGGCCGGCCGGGGAGCGCGAACGCGTCCGCCGCGTCGTCCTCGACCACCGCGACGATCTCCCGGCCGGGCAGGTCGCGGGCCGCCCGGGCGCCCGCCAGCAGGGCGCGGATCCGTCCCGCCGCGGCGTAGCCGGCCGCCGCGAGGCTCGCGGCCAGCGCCGGGCCCGCGACCGTCGCCACGATCGGGCTGGTCTGCGGGTCGTGGTGCAGGACGTGCTCGGACAGGTGGCCGAGCGCCGCGATCACCGGCAGCCGCAGCGTCCCGCCGAGCGCCAGCACGGCCAGCGTCGCGGTGCTCGCCAGCGCCAGCACGACGGCGGTGGCGGTGAGCAGCCAGGTCGCGGTGCACGGCGGGAGCCGTCCCGACAGCGGTCCGGCGGCGAGGGCCATCACGGCGGGCACCACCAGGGGCAGCAGGCCGTCCAGGTCCATGGCCGCTCACCCGCTCCCGAGCAGCGTGCGGACCAGCCGCTCGTCCTGGTCGGAGAGGGACTCGACGAACCGCGCGAGGACGGCGGCGCGGTCGGGCCGCCCGTCCAGGGCCTGGTACATGCGCCGGGCGACGAGCCCCGGCTCGTCGCTGACCGGCGCGTACCGGTAGGCGCGGCCGGACTTGCCGCGGACCAGCAGCCCCTTGCCGTGCATGCGGGTCAGGATCGTCACGACCGTGGTGTAGGCGAGGTCGCCGTCGAGGCGCTGCCGCACCCCGGCCGGGCTCAGCGGCTCCCCGGCCTGCTGCAGCACGGTCATGATCTCCGACTCCAGGGCGCCCGCCGCCCTGCGTCCGCCGGTCATGGGCGCCCCCTCGTGAAACCCTCCGACCGCCCTTCGCACCCCAGTGTGGCACGCGGGGCGCTCACCTCACCCGCCGGTGCGCGCCGCGCGTGCCCGCCGGGCGGCGCGGCGGCGCCTGGACCGGATCCCCGGGCGCCCGACCCCGCGAGCCGGTGCTCTTGCGGCGCGCCTTGAGCAGTTCGAGGGCGACCGGGACGAGCGACAGCGCGACGATCACCGCGACGGCCGGGAGCAGGTAGTGGTCGACGTTCGGGATCGAGGAGCCGAGCAGGTAGCCGCCCAGCACCAGGCCGAGGCTCCACACCAGCCCGCCGGCGATCTGCCAGATCGTGAACACCTTGGTCGGCACGTCCAGGGCGCCCGCCAGCGGGTTCAGGACGGTCCGGACGACCGGGACGAACCGGGCCAGCACGATGGCCTTGCCGTGCCCGTACCGGGCGAGGAACTCCTCCGCCCGCTGGACCCCTTCCAGCAGGTGCCGGTTGCGGCTGCGGGCGAGCAGCGCGCGCCCGCCGCGGCGCCCGATGACGAAGCCGGTCTGCGCGCCGGCCAGCGCGCCGAACGCGGCCGCGAGCATCACCCAGGGCAGCGACAGCCGGGTGTCGCCGTGCGAGCTCGCCGTGCACAGCAGCCCGGCGGTGAACAGCAGCGAGTCGCCCGGCAGGAAGAAGCCGATCAGCAGCCCGGTCTCGGCGAACATCACCACGGCGATGCCGATGGCGCCGAAGGCCGCCAGCAGCGACCCCGCGTCCAGCGGGTTCACCACCGCGGGCAGCGCGCCGAAGGCGTCGATCATGGGATCCCCCGTGTTCAGGAGGGACCGGGCCCGCGCCCGGTCCGGCGTCCCCGAAATCTACACGCTTGTAGACGGGGGTCGCGACCGCGTCGCACCCGATGATCATCGCACGGCGGGGCGGGCCGGCGGGCCGGAAGCGGGATCCCCGAGCCGATCTCCCGGCGGGCCCGGCGCAGCGCGGGCAGCGCCGCCCGCGCGGGCCACCCCTCGGCCGCGACGCGCAGGGCGAGCTCGCCGGTCGGGGCGACGTAGGCCTCCAGCCGGTCGCCGGCGGCCCGGGTCAGCCGGGGCCGGACGGGCAGGACCAGCCCGCGGTGCGCGGTGCCGTCCGAGGTCAGCCGGATCTCGACGGTGCTCGCGCCCGCGCGCAGCCGCAGCCACAGCCCCCAGGTCCGGTCGGCGAGGCCGGTCGGGCGGATCACGGCGTCCGGGACGAACACGGCGTCCCAGGTGATCTCCCCGTTCCGCGCGCCGACGGTCACCGGCACCTCGAACGCGCGGCCGTCGCGGTGCCGGTCGCGGATCTCCAGGACGCCGGACAAGCCCGTCCCGGGCCCGAGGCGGCCGAGCGGGTTGGCGACGGTCCCGGACACGTGCAGCGCCCGGCCCGCCCGGCGCATCCGGGTGACCTCGCCGCCGAGCCGCAGCGCGCCCAGCGGGGCGGTCCCGAGGCCGAGGTCGGTGATGTCGAGGACGCGGCGGCCGAGGGGGGTGCCGAGGTGGGCGCCCGGCCAGTAGACCCGCCCGTCCCGCTCCACGGGCTCGATCGCGAGGACGGGCCTTCCGGCGCCGCGGGGCGCGTAGTCGGCGGCGGCCATCGCCGCGGCGGTGTCGCCCTCCAGCACCATCAGCGCGGCGATCGCCGGGATCCGCCCGGCGTCCGCGAGGAGCGTCTCGTCCAGCTCGGCGAGGTAGCCGCGGGCCAGCTCGACGAACGCGTCCCGGTGGCCGGGCTCGCGGCCGCGCAGCTCGCGCAGGCAGCGCGGCAGCACCCGCCCGGTGAACCGGGCCTCGACCCGGCGCGCGAGGTGCTCCGCGCCTCGCGCGCGGAGCAGCGCGCCGGTCCGCCGGAGGATCTCCAGCCGGTCGGCGAAGTCGCCCAGGTCGGTCGGCGGGACGCCCGCGCGGTCCGCGGACCGGTGGAGCACCCGGTCGGGCACGACGGCGATCGGCCGGGCCGACGCGTAGGCGGCGGCCGTGAACAGCAGGTCCGCGTGCCGCAGCCGGCACACGAACCGCAGGTGCTGCCGTTCCAGGAACGCGCGGCGGTAGCACTTGTCGGCGGCCATCGCGTCGTCCAGCAGCTCCGGCGCGTCCGCGATCGACGGATGGAGCCGCCGCTCCCCGTACAGGTGCGGGAACCGGGTCCGCTCCCCGCCGCGGGACGCCTGGACGGAGCGTCCCGCGACGAGGTCGGCGCCCGCCTGCGCCGCGGCGGTCACCATGGTCTTGCAGGCGTGCGGGTCGAGGGTGTCGCCGGCGTCGAGGAACATCACGTACCGGCCGCGCGCGTAGCGCAGGCCGAGGTTGCGGGCCCGGCCGTCGCCGCCCGACCGCTCCTGGAGCGCGAAGGCCCGCACCCGGTCCCGGGCCCCCGCGACGAGCCGCGCGGTGGCGCGCGCGGCGGGCGGGCCGCCCGCCTCGTCCACGATCACGACCTCGACGCCCGGCAGCGACTGCTCCAGCGCCGAGCGGACGGAGCGGGCGAGCCCCTGGGGGCCGCCGCGGGCGACCACGACGACGGTCACGTCCGGATCCGGCAGCACCCGGCCCACCTCCTCGCCCCGAGCGGATCACCGGCAGATGAACAGGCCACTGGCCGGATGTTAGGAGGCCGAGGGTTATCGGAACGTAAGCGCCGCGGCACCCCGCCGCGAACGCGGGGCGTCGGCGCGGGGGCGGGTCTCGCGGGACCGCCGGGCGGTCAGCCGACGCGGCCGACGCCGCCCAGGTAGGAGGGGACGGTGAAGTCGGGCAGGACGTCGTCCTGCCGCCAGCTCTGCACCGGGACCAGCCCAGGCTCCAGCAGCTCGGTGCCGGCGAGCAGCCGGCCGACGGCGGCCCGGCCGCGCAGGGTGAACGACCGCGACGACGTCGTGGTGTAGACGTCGCCGATCTCGTCGAACGCCTCCCCCGGGCGCTCGCCCGGGAACGGGTGCGAGACGACGAGGTGGCTCCCGGCCGCGCACCGCTCCCGGAACGCGCCGACGATCGCCGCGGCCTCCGCGTCGTCCGGCACGAACTGCAGCACGGCGCAGAACACAACGGCGACCGGCTCGGTGAAGTCGATGCGAGCGGCGACGCCGGGATGCTCCAGGATGCTCGCGGGGTCGCGCAGGTCGCCGTCGACGACGGCCGTCGCCGGGTTGTCGGCGAGCAGAGCGCGCGCGTGCACGAGGACCATCGGGTCGTTGTCGACGTACACCACGCGCGAGTCGGGCGCATGGCGCAGCGCCACCTGGTGCACGTTCTCCTGGGTCGGCAGCCCGGCGCCGATGTCGAGGAACTGGCGGACGCCGGCCTCGGCGAGCGCCCGCACGGCCCGGCCGAGGAAACCGCGGTTGTCGCGCGCCGCGACCCGGATGTCGGTGCCGCTCTCCCGGCTGGCCGCGATGACCCTCTCCGCGGCGTCCCGGTCCACCTGGTAGTTGTCCTTGCCGCTCAGGTAGTAGTCGTACATCCGCGCGACGCTCGGGACGGTGGTGTCGACCCCCGCCGGCGCCTGCTCGGGACCGCTCACCGGTCACCGCCTTCCGCTCGTGTTGTGCGATCACACTAGTCGTCAGGCCCCTGACGCCGCCCAGGAGGAACGATCTTTCCCCGTTTCGTTACCGGGCGGGCCGGCGCCCGTCCCGGCTCCGATAACGTCGCGTCCATGCGGCTTCATGTGGGATGCGCGATGTGGGCGCACGCGCCGTGGCAGGGCCGCTTCCTGCCCCATCCGCTGCCTCCGGCCGAGCGGCTGCACGCGTACGCGTCGTGGTGCAACGCCGTGGAGGGCAACACGACGTTCTACGCGACGCCCGCGCGGGCCACGGTCGAGTCGTGGGCGCGGCAGACCGCGCCGGACTTCCGCTTCCTGCTCAAGCTGCCGAAGGCGATCACGCACGAGCGGCGGCTCGCGAACCCCGGCGAGGACCTGCGGTCGTTCCTGGCCGCGATCGAGCCGCTCGGCCCCCGCGTCCACGCCCTCTGGATCCAGCTGCCCGGCGCGTTCGGGCCGAACGACCTCGGCGCGCTGGCGGCGTTCCTGCGCGGCATGCCGCCCGCGTACCGGTACGCCGCCGAGGTCCGGCACCGGGCGTTCTTCGAGGACGGCGGGGCCGCGCGCGACCTCATGCGGGTCCTCGGCGGGGCCGGGGCCGAGTGGGTGCCGTTCGACACGACCGTGCTGTTCCGGAGCCCGCCGACCAGCGACGCCGAACGGGACGCGTGGACGAAGAAGCCGCGCGTGCCGCGCCGGGCGCCCGCGCTGACCGACCGGCCCGTCGTCCGCTACCTCGGCCGGGACGACACGGACCGCACGGTCGAGGGCTGGCGGCCGTGGGCGGAGAAGGTCGCCGGCTGGCTGCGCGAGGGACGCTCGCCGACGGTGTTCGTACACACCCCCGACAACGCCGAGGCGCTGCCGCTGGCCCGCCGCTTCCACGACGAGGTGCGCGCCCTCGTCCCCGAGCTGGAGCCGCTCCCCGAGCCCGTCCCGGCCGAGCCCCCGACGCTCTTCTGAAGGGATGACCGGTGCCCGCCCATGACACGGTGCCCGCCTTTGACGTCGTCGTCGCCGGTGGCGGCCACAACGGCCTCGTCGCCGCCGCCTACCTCGCCCGCGCCGGGCGGCGCGTGCTCGTGCTCGAACGCCTGCCGCACCTCGGCGGGCTGGCGGTGTCGGCCCGGCCGTTCGCCGGCGTGGACGCGCGGGTCTCCCGGTACTCCTACCTGGTCAGCTTGCTGCCGACGAAGATCGTCCGGGACCTCGGGCTGCCGGTCGAGCTGCGCCGCCGCCGGTTCGCCTCCTACACGCCGTCGGGTGACACGGGCGTGCTGGTCGACGGCGCCGACGACGCCCGCACCGCCGCGTCGTTCGAGGCCGTCACCCGGGACGACCGCGACTTCACCGCATGGCGCCGGTTCTACGGCCTGGCCGGGCACGTCGCTGAGCGGGTCGCGCCGACCCTGCTGGAGCCGCTGCGCGACCGCGCCGCCCTGCGCGCGGCGGTCGGCGACGACGAGGCGTGGCGGACGTTCTTCGAGCGTCCGATCGGCGCGTCGGTGGACGAGCGGTTCCGGCACGACACGGTGCGCGGGATCGTGCTGACCGACGCCCTGATCGGCACGTTCGCCGACCCGGCGGACGGGTCCCTGCTCGCGAACCGCTGCCTGCTCTACCACGTGATCGGGAACGGCACCGGCGACTGGAACGTGCCGGTCGGCGGCATGGGCGCGGTGACGGAGGCGCTCGCCACCGCCGCGCGGGCGGCGGGCGCGGACCTGCGCACCGGCATGGAGGTGCTCGCGATCGACCCGTCGTCGGGAGAGGTGACCTTCCGCGACGAGGACGGCGCGGAGCACGCGGTGACCGCGCACCGGGTCCTCGCCGCGCTGCCTCCTGCGGTGCTGTCCCGGCTCCTCGGCGAGACCCCGCACGACCCGCCGGAGGGGTCGCAGCTGAAGGTGAACATGGTGCTCGCCCGCCTGCCCCGGCTGCGCGACCCGGCGGTCCGTCCCGAGGAGGCGTTCGGCGGCACCTTCCACATCAACGAGGGCCGCGACCAGCTCTCCGCCGCCCACGCGCAGGCGGCGGCCGGGACGATCCCGGACGTCCCGCCGGCGGAGGTGTACTGCCACTCCCTGACGGACCCGTCGATCCTGGGCCCGGACCTGCGCCGCTCCGGGACGCACACGCTGACGCTGTTCGGACTGCACATGCCCGCGCGGCTGTTCCGCTCCGACCCCGCGCGGGCGCGGGACGAGGCGCTGCGCGCGACGCTCGCCTCCTTCGACTCCGTGCTCGCCGAGCCGATCGAGGACTGCCTGCTGCGCGCGCCGGACGGCACGCCGTGCCTGGAGGTGAAGACGCCCGTCGACCTGGAACGCGACGCGGGCCTGCCCGGCGGCCACATCTTCCACCGCGACCTCGCCTGGCCCTACGCGGAGGACGAGGCCGCCG
Source organism: Actinomadura montaniterrae (assembly GCF_008923365.1). Taxonomy (GTDB): domain Bacteria; phylum Actinomycetota; class Actinomycetes; order Streptosporangiales; family Streptosporangiaceae; genus Spirillospora; species Spirillospora montaniterrae. Next base: position 21,980 of record NZ_WBMR01000121.1, on the reverse strand, counting down.
GACGGTGGGGCGTCGAGACCGGCCACCCGCGCCTGCTGCTGTGCGGCGCGGGCGCCCGCCGCGGCGGAGGCGTGAGCGGCATCCCCGGCCACAACGCCGCCCGCGCCGTCCTCGAAACGCGCTAGATCTGGAGCTGGTCGGCGAGGCGGGCGCGGTGCGCGCTCGGACGGCCGAACAGGAGCTCGGAGCTCTTCGCGCGCTTGTAGTAAAGGTGCGCGTCGTGCTCCCAGGTGTAGCCGATGCCTCCGTGGAACTGGACCATGTCCGTCGCCGTCCGGAAGTACGCGGGCCCGATGTAGGTCTGCGCCAGCGCGGCGGCCGTGGGCAGTTCGGCGATGTCGTGGTCGGCGGTCCAGGCCGCGTAGCGCAGGACGGACACGGCGAGCTCCCACGCGCTGTACATGTCGGCGCAGCCGTGCTTGACGGCCTGGTACGAGCCGATGGGGCGGCCGAACTGCACCCGCGCCTTCGCGTACCCGACGGTCAGCTCCATCGCCCGCCGCATCCCGCCGACCTGCTCGGCGGCCAGCGCGACCGCGGCGAGGCCGGTGACGGTCTCCAGCGCCGCGCCGGGGTCGGCGCTGATCAGCCGGCGGGCCGGGGCGGCGGCGAAGTCGATCCGGGCGAGCCGCCGCGTGGGGTCGAGGCCGGTCAGGGCCGTCCGGGTGACGCCGGGCGCGCCGCGCTCCACCGCGAACCAGCCGGGGCCGGCGGGCGTGCGCGCGTAGACGAGGATCAGGTCGGCGGAGTCGCCGGCGAGGACGGGGCTCTTGGTGCCGGTCAGCTCCCAGCGGCCGTCGCGCTCGGCCGCCGCGGTGGTGCCGCCCGCGAGGTCCCAGGCGCCGTCCTCGGCCGCGGCGACCGTGCCGATCAGCTCGCCCTCGGCCAGCTTCGGCAGGTAGTCGCCGCCGGCGCCCACGTCGTCCAGGGCGAGCAGCGCGTCGGTGGCGAGCACGGCCGAGGCAAGGAACGGAGACGGTGTCAGCGCGCCGCCGAGCTCCTCCAGGACGACGGCCCGCTCCACATGGCCCGCGCCGGCGCCGCCGAACGACTCCGGCACGACCAGGCCGAGGACGCCGAGCTCGCCGAGGGTGCGCCACAGATCGCGGTCGAACCCGTCCGCCGAGTCCATCGCCGCGCGGACCTTCGCGCTCGGCGCCCGGTCGGCGAGCACCTTGCGGACGGTGGCGCGCAGTTCCTCCTGCTCGGGGTCCAGTACGAGCCTCATCGGGCGTCCTCCGTCCGCTGCGTGCCGACCTTCAGGTCGCGGAACGGGACGTCCCGGTCCACCTGCGGCTCCTTCGGCAGCCCGAGGACGCGCTCGCCGATGATGTTGCGCTGCACCTCGTTGGTGCCGCCCGCGATGCTGGTGGCGGGCGCCGAGTTGATGCCGAGCGCGAGGTCGTCGCCGTGCCGGTCGCCGGGCTCCCACGCGACCGCGTCCGCGCCGGCGAGCTCCCCGGCGACCTCGATCGCGCGGCGCAGCTGGAGCGCGCCCGCCAGCTTGGCGACCGAGCCGCGCGCCCCCGGCGGGCGGCCCGCCTGCGCCTCCTGCCGCATCCGCGCGTTGAGCAGCTCCAGAGCGCGCTCGTGCGCGTACAGCCCGGCGAGCCGCTCGCGGTGCGCCGGGACGTCGGTGACGCCCTGCCGGCGGGCCAGGCCGAGCACCGCGTCGAACGTCAGCGCGCTGTTGCGGGACGGCCGCGACGACCCGATCGACACCCGCTCGTGCCCGAGCATGGTGATCGCCGCCCGCCAGCCCTGCCCGACCTCGCCGACGACGGCGTCCGCGGGGACGCGCACGTCGTCGAGGTACACCTCGTTGAACGGCGCCTTGCCGGACATGTCCTTCAGCGGCCGGACGGTCACGCCCGGCGCGTGCATGTCCACGATGAACATCGTGATGCCCGCGTGCTTCGGGACGTCCGGGTCGGTGCGGGCGAGCAGCGCGCCGAAGTCGGCCCACTGCGCGTTCGTCGTCCAGACCTTCTGCCCGTTCACCACCCAGCCGTCGCCGTCGCGGACGGCTCGCGCCTGCAGGCTCGCCACGTCCGACCCGGCGCCCGGCTCGGAGAACAGCTGGCACCAGATCTCCTCGCCGCTGAGCAGCGGCCGCAGGTAGCGGCTCTTCTGCTCGGGGGTGCCGAGGTCGACGAGCGTCGGCCCGCACATGCCCATGTTGACGATGAACGGGTAGGTCGGCAGGTCGTACTCGGCGGCCTCCTCGGCGAAGATCTGCTGCTCGGCCGTGCCGAGCCCCTGCCCGCCCACCTCTTCCGGCCAGGTGATGCCGGCGAAGCCCGCCTCGTACAGCGCCGCCTGGAACCGCTTGGCCGCGGCGAGCAGCTCGTCGGGCGGCAGGCCGGCGACGGGGCCGGGGGCGTTCGCGGCCAGCCACGCGCGGACCCTCGCGCGGTAGTCCTCTGTCATCTCGTCGTCTCCACTCGTCGGCGTCCCCGCTCGTCAGATCTCGTTCGCGTCAGATCTCCTGCGCGTGCAGGCCCGCGCGGGCCTTCTCGGCCAGCTCGACGCCGAGGGCCGCGCGCTCGCGGGCCTCCGCCAGGTAGCCGTCGTCGGCCATGTGGCCGGCCAGGTAGCGGGCCTGCACCCCGGCGCCGATGCACGCCGACCGCCAGTGCGCGAACGCCACCCAGTACGGCAGGTCGGACACGTCGCGTCCGGACAGCCGCGCGTACCGCCCGGCGAGGTCCGCGCGGGACGCGAACCCCGGCATCGTCGTCGGCCCGAGCGGCGCGGCGCCGGGCGGATCGCCCGGCTCCTGCCAGGTCGAGACGAGGTAGCCGAGGTCGGCGAGGGCGTCGCCGGACGTCGCCAGCTCCCAGTCGAACACCGCGCGGACGGTCCCGTCCGGCCCGAACGCGAGGTTCCCCGCCCGGTAGTCGCCGTGCACGATGCCGGTGCCCTGCGGCGGGACGTCCGCGGCCAGCAGGTCGTGGACCTCGACCAGCAGCGGCAGGTAGTCCGCGCCCGACTGCCGCGCCTGGTGCAGCCAGCGCCGGAGCTGCCGCTCGGCGAAGCCGGTGCGGCGCACCATGTCGCCGAGCCCCACCTCGTGCGGGTCGAGCGCGTGCAGCGCGGCGAGAACCTCGACCAGGTCGTCGCACGCCTTCGCCCTCGCCTCAGGCACCAGCCTCTCGGCGGCGGCGCGGTCGGCGAGGACGGTCCCGTCGACGAACCCCATCACGTAGAACGGCGCCCCGGTGACGGCGGGGTCGTCGCAGAACGCCAGCGGCGCCGCGACGGGGACGGCGGTCCCGGCCATGGCCGAGATGAACCGCCACTCCCGTCCCATGTCGTGCGCGGTCTCCAGCACGCCGCCCATCGGCGGGCGGCGCAGCGCGTACACGGCGCCCGCCGCGTCGGTGACCCGGTAGGTGAGGTTGGACCGGCCGCCCGACACCAGCGCGAACCGGACCGGGGCGGCCAGCCCGCCGACGTGGGCCGCCAGCCACTCCCCCACCCGCTCGGCGTCGATCCCCGGCGGACCGCCCGGGCCGGCGGCGTGCGCGTCCGGCATCGGCGTCAGCCCTTCCCCTCGGCGCGGGCCGCCCGGTTCGGGCCGGCGAAGCCGAACAGGTATCCGGCCACCTTGCGCATCTGGACCTCCTCGGCGCCCTCGGTGATCCGGTAGCGGCGGTGATGGCGGTAGATGTGCTCGAACGGGGTGTGCCGGGTGTAGCCGAGACCGCCGTGCACCTGCATCGCCCGGTCGGCCGCCTCGCACACGAACCGGTTCGCGCGGTAGTTGCACATCGAGACCTTGTCGCTGATCTGCACGTGCGGGACCCGGTCCAGCTCCCACGCCGTCTTGCGGACGAGCCCGCGCAGCATCTCCGCCTCGGTCTGCAGCTCCACCAGCGGCCACTGGATCGCCTGCCGCGTCGCGAGCGGCCGCCCGAACGTCACCCGCTCCCGCGCGTACTCGACGCTGCGGTCGACGCAGTACTGGCCCGCGCCGACCCCGGACGCCGCCTGCCGGATCCGGTTCTCGTGCACGAACGTCTGCGCGACGTCGAGCCCTTCGCCGACGGCGCCGAACACCGCCGAGCCCGGCACCCGCACGTCCCGGATGGTGACCTCCGCGTGGTCGGTGGGCATGTTGAGCGTCCACCAGTGGAAGTCGACGGAGAACCCGGGGGCGTCGGTCGGCACGAAGAACGCGGTGATGCCGCGCGCGTCGCCGGGCTCGCCGGACGTGCGGGCGAACACCACGTCGTGGGTGGCCGAGTGCATGCCGGAGTTGAAGCGCTTGGCGCCGTTGATGACCCAGTCACCGCCGTCCGGGACGGCGGTGGTCTCCATCCAGGTCGCGTCGCTGCCGTGGCCGGGCTCGGTGAGGCCGAAGCCGATGCGCTTCTCGCGGGCGAGCATCGGCTGCAGGAACTCCTCCTTCTGCTCGTCCGTCCCGAACTCCAGCAGCATGTGGGCGAACGGGAAGTTGCCGACGACCGACGACTCGTTCTGCAGGTCGTTGTGCAGGCCGAGGCCCTTGTGGGCGAGGTGCTCGCGGATCACCGCCATGTCGAGGTTGGAGCCGCCGGAGCCGCCGAGCTCCTCGGGCAGGCCGTAGCGCAGCCAGCCGGCCGCGTCCGCCCGCCGGAACATCTCGCCGAGCAGCTCCTCCCACTCCCGGCGCGGCACGCCGCCGTTCTCGAAGTCGGTCCGCGCGTACTCGCGGCGGTGGTCGAAGAAGCGCTCGTTGTCGTCCTGCGCCTGCAGCGGCGCGATCTCCCGCTCGATGAACGCGTCGAGATCGGCCAGGAGCCGGGTCAGCTCCGCGGGCAGCTCGAAGTCCACGCACCCTCCCTAACGCTTGCTCAGGTCAGCTTGGCACCGGAGGCGGCTCCCGGGGAAGCCGCGCCCGGTCCGGTCCCGGGGAAGCCGGCCCCCGGTCGCCCCGGGAACGCCGCTCCCGGCCCGAGACGCCGCCCCCGGTCAGCCGATCTTGGTCTCCTGCGACTCCCAGTACGGGTCGCGCAGCTGCCGCTTGAGCGCCTTGCCCGACGGGTTGCGCGGCACCTCGGCGATCCGGTCGTACCCGCGCGGCACCTTGTAGGAGGCCAGGTGCTCGCGGCAGAACGCGTCCAGCTCCGCGTCCGACGCCTCGGCGCCCGGATGCACCACGATCGCGGCGTGCACGGACTCGCCCCACTCCTGCGACGGGATCCCGAACACGGCCGCGTCCGCGATCGCCGGATGCGCGGTCAGCACCGCCTCGATCTCGGCCGGGTAGATGTTCACCCCGCCCGAGATGATCATGTCGGTGCGGCGGTCGCAGATGTAGTAGAAGCCCTCGTCGTCGCGGTAGGCGATGTCGCCGACCGTCAGCCACTCGCCGAGCTTCGCGTCCTCGAACTTGCGGTCCGCCTTGTAGTAGGCGTCGAACGTCGCCTTGCTGCGCACGTACAGGTCGCCCGGCACCCGCGGCTCCTCGACGCGCTCGCCCTTGTCGTCGAACAGCGCGATCTCGATGCCGGGCGCGGGCCGCCCGCAGCTGCCCGGCTTGCGCATCTGGTCCTCCGGCCGCAGGATCGTGTCCACGCCCAGCTCCGTCGACCCGTACACCTCGAACAGCGAGCCTTCGCCGATCTTCTCGACGTAGCGGCGCTTCAGCTCGAACGGCCAGGGCGCCGCGTTGGCGATGAACCGCCGCAGCGACGACAGGTCGCGGGCCGCGATCACCTCGTCCGGCAGGTCCAGCACGCGGCGGATCGGGGTCGGCGCCGAGAACGTCGCCGTCACCCTGTGCTCCTCGACCAGCTCCAGCCAGCGCTCGGGGTCGAAGTCGCGCATCACCACGACCGTCCCGCCCATCTGCTGGACGATCAGCATGAAGCTCATCGGGCCGGAGTGGTACAGCGGGCCGGTCGTCAGGTACACGTCGCCGGGCTGGTAGCCGATCTCCGTCACCAGCCCGATGACGATCTCCGGGTCCGGCTGCCCGCGCACCACGCCCTTCGGCTTGCCGGTCGTCCCGGACGTGTAGAACATCGCGGTGCCCGCCGCCGGGTCGTCGCCCGCGGCGGCCGGTTCTGTCTCCGGGCTGCGGGCGGCCTCGGCGTCCAGGTCGGACGCCCAGTCCGGCACCTGCCCGGTCCCGCTCCGGAACGCCAGCCAGCCGCGGACGCCCCCGGCCTCGCGCGCCGCGAGCTCCAGCTGCGGCGCCTGCTCGACGTCGAACAGCACCAGCGCGCTGTCGGCGTTCGCGACGACGTAGGACGCCTCCTCGGGGCTCAGCCGGTAGTTCAGCGGGACGCCGACCGCGCCGGCCTTGCGCAGCGCGGCGATCAGGGCGACGACCTCGGTACTGTTGCGCCCGCACCAGGTGACCTTGGTGCCGGCCCGGACACCGAGGCCCACGAGCACGTTGGCGTAGCGGTTGACCAGCGCGTTGAACGCGGCGTAGCTCAGCCGCCGGTCCCCCTCGATGATCGCGGTCTTGGACGGGTGCGCGGCGGTCAGCGCCGCCAGCGGGTCGGGGACGGGTGCGGTCACGGTGTCACACTCCCGGTAGCCGGCTGGGATGGCATTGAACGAATGTACGTTGGAATGCAGGCGGAATCCAGAGGAGGATCTTCGTGGACGACGACGCAGGGGCCGGACCGCGGCGCGCGTCCCGCGGCCGCGGGACCCCGGCCCACCGCACGACCGCCGACGTCACGCCCACGTCGAGCGACGCGCTGTCCCGGCCGACCGACACGCCCGGCACCCGGATCCTCATCTCGGCGGCCGTCGAGACGATGTCGGAGAAGGGCTACAACGGCACCTCGGTCCGCGACATCGCCGACCGTGCCGGGATGAGCCCCGCCGTGCTGTACCACTACTTCGGCTCCAAGCACGACCTGCTCGTCGCGATCATGCACCGGACCATCGACCACCTCACCGAGCGCTGCGAGGCCGTCCTGGCCGGCGCCCCGCCCGACCCCGCCCGGCGGCTGCGCAGGCTCGTCCGCGAGCACGTCCTCGTGCACACCGAGCTGCGCCGCGAGGCGGTGCTCGGCGTCGGCGAGATGCACAGCATCGAGCAGCGCGAGCGCGCCCTGCTCATCGCCAAGCGGGACCGGCACGAGCGGATGTTCCACCGCGTCGTGAACGACGGCGCCGCGTGCGGCGCGTTCGGCACGCCGTACCCGTCGGAGGCCGTCCGCGGCATCCTCACGATGGCGACGGGCGTGTCGGTGTGGTTCCGCGAGGACGGCCCGCTCACCGCCGCCGAGGTCGCCGAACGGTTCGGCCGCCTCGCCCTGGCCCTGGTGGAGGCCGATCCCGGCGCGTGACGCCGCCCGTCAGCAGTTCCGCGGCGGCACGGCGCCGGTGCCGGTCGTGCAGCGGACCTGGTCCAGCGAGCGGAGGATCCGGTCGAGGCGCTGCGCGGTGGGGTCGGTGACGTACTCCAGGACGGCGTGGTCGAACGCGGCGGCCATCACGGTCGGCATCGAGTCCGAGGCGTCGAACCGGACCGTCGCCGCGCTCGCCAGGGTCTGCGCGATCCGCCGCGACAGCGGGTCGGGGTACACGCTCGGCGGGACGGACCGGTTGAGCGAGAACGCGCCGCTGCCCGGCCGCTCGATCCACGCCTCCTGGGCCTTCGCCGTGGTCAGGTAGGCGACGAGCTTGCGGGCGGCGGGGGTGGCGCGGAACATGCCGAGCAGGTCCCCGCCGATCTCGACCGCCCGCCCGCCGGGGAACGGGACGAAGTCGTAGTCGCGTCCCGCCTGCGGGCGGCCGGGCGTCTGCCCGTAGAAGGCCGTGATGAACGACCCCGCGTGGTCGAACAGGCAGCCGGGCGGGTCCGCGAACATCGGCGCGCCGGCCTTGCCGTAGCCGGTGAGCAGGATGGCGTCGGTGCCGGTGCGGGTCCCGGCGACGACCGACCCGAACGTCTGCCACGCCTTGCGGACCGGATCGGACGTCCACTGCAGGTTCCCCGAGACCCACTGGTCGTAGACGTCCGGACCGGACTCGTGCAGGATCACGTCCTCGATCCAGTCGGTGCCCGGCCAGCCCGAGTTGGACGTGTCCTCCAGGCCGAGGCACCACGGCTTCGCCGCCGCCCCGGACGCGATCTTCGCCAGGTCGTCGAAGGACGCGATGGGCTGGGCCAGCCGCGCCCGCGTCGCCGCCGGCAGCGTCCGCGGGTCGTACCAGATCAGGCCCTTCACGGCCGCCTTGACGACGATGCCGTAGGGGCGGCGGACGCCGTCCGGGCCGGCCGCGCCGGTCAGGTCGCCGCCGATGCCCTGCTGGGCGCCGCCGACCGGCCTCAGCTCCCCGGCCGCGGCGTAGGTGCGCAGGTCGCCGGGCGTGGCGAGGACGGCGGTGTCGGGCGGCGTGCCGTCGTGCAGCTCGCTGGCGAGGATCGCGCGGGCGTCGCGGGTGCCGGTGTAGTCGACGTGGATGCCGGTGCTCTTCTCGAACCCGGACAGCATCGCGCGGAACGCGTCGCCCTCGGCGCCCGTCCACGAGCCGAGCACGGTCACGCTCTGCCCGGACCCGGTGCCGCCGCAGGACACGGTCGTGAACGCGCAGAGCAGGAGCAGCGCTGCCAGCAGTCGCACGGTCATCTCCTGTACTCGCGTAGCCGGGTCCCCACGCCGAGGGCCGCGAGCACCGCCACGGCCAGCGACAGCAGCGGCAGCCCCGCGTCCAGGCCGCGGGTGTCGGTGGCGTCGGACAGCTTCGCCTCCAGCGGGCGCTGCGCCTTGTCGGCGGCGGCGACGTCCAGGCCGCCGCCCTTCGGCGCGGCGCGCCCGGCGCGGAGCGCCCCGGCGCCGGTGTCGGCGCCGCGGATCTGCGCCTGGATCGTCCGGTCGAAGGCGGGCACCCCGCGGTCGGACGCGTCCGCGAAGGCGTGGTCGACGTGCAGGAACGTCATGGACGTCCAGACGAGCAGCCCGGCCAGGACGGCGCTGGCGGCGGCCAGCGGCAGGTTGATCAGCCGGCGGAACCGCCGCGCCATCGACACCTGCGCGTAGCCGAGGACGCCGAGCAGCACCAGGCCGACGGCGGCGGCGCCGAGCGCGAGGCCCCCGCCGGCCCACGCCGAGTCCCGCTCGCCGTCGATGCCGCGCAGGTCCCGCCGCGCGATCTCGTCGATCCGGGACAGCAGCCCGCCGTCGCCGTGCAGCAGGTCGGAGGCGTAGCCGAGATAGGCGTACCCGAGTTTTTCGAGCCCTTCCCGATAGGTGGCGTCGGCCTGTTCCACGAGCCCCTGATAGGTGACGACCTGCGCGTTCACCGCGCGCAGCAGATCGCGTCCGGCGGCGCCGCCGAAATCGAGTTCGGCGAGGTGCGCGAGATTGTCGCTCGCGGTCGTCAGGTCGTCCCGGAACTGCTGGCCGGGGCCGATGAGCTGGGCCGCGCCGGACCGGAAGCTCTGCCACGCGGCCCGGTCGGCGTCCGACAGCGCGGCGTGCGCGGTGCGGGCGCTGACGTAGGCGGGGGCGCCGCCGTCCTTCACCGACGACACCGCCGACCGGCTCCCGACCAGCACCGCCGTCGCCGCCAGCCAGGACAGCACCGTCAGGCCGACGGCCGCCGCCAGCACCGTCCAGAGCCAGCGCGGGGTGCTCCACTTCCTCGGGACCGCCCGGGCAGCCAGCGCAACCGACACGCGGGCCATGGTAATCCGCGACCGTTTACATATCGCTTACATTTACGCCGGGAATGCCGCTCCCGCCCGTTATCGGGCTGGCCGGTTCAGGTCAGTTTCGCGGGTGTCGCCGCAGCTCATTCCGTTTCGTAGGCGAGATTCGGGCGCAGCCAGCGCTCGATTTCGGGAAGGGCGAGCCCGCGCCGCGCCGCGTAGTCCGCGGTCTGGTCGCGGCCGATCCGGCCGACGGTGAAGTACCGCGAGGACGGATGCGCGAAGATCAGCCCGCTGACGCTGGCGGCCGGGGTCATCGCGTACGACTCGGTCAGCCCGATGCCGAGCCGGTCCGCCCCGAGCAGCTCGAACAGGTCCTTCTTCTCGCTGTGGTCGGGGCTCGCCGGGTAGCCGAGCGCCGGGCGGATGCCGCGGAACCGCTCGGCGTGCAGGTCCTCCAGCTTGGGGTCGGCGTCCGGCTCGAACCAGTCGCGCCGTGCCTGGAGGTGCGCGTACTCGGCGAACGCCTCGGCGAGCCGGTCCGCGAGCGCCTTCACCATGATCGACCGGTAGTCGTCGTTGTCGGCCTCGAACTGGGCGGCGAGCTCCTCCGCGCCGAGCACCGTGACCGCGAACCCGCCGAGGTGGTCGCCCTCCGGGGCGATGTAGTCGGCCAGGCACCGGTTGGGGCGGCCCTCCGGCTTGGCGGTCTGCTGCCGCAGCATCGGGAAGCGGGCCTCGCCGCCGTCGAGGACGATGTCGTCGCCCTCGGAGTGCGCGGGCCAGAACGCGTAGGCGCCGCGGGCGCGCAGCAGCCCGTCCGCGATGATCTTGTCGAGGAGGCCGTTGCCGTCGTCGAACAGCTCCCGCGCGACCGGCTGGTCGAGGATCGCCGGGTACTTGCCCTTCAGCTCCCAGGCGAGGAAGAAGAACTGCCAGTCGATCATCGCGCGCAGCTCGTCCAGGTCCGGCTCGAGGACGCGCACCCCGGTGAAGGCGGGCACGGGCAGGTCGTCGAACGGCACGCTCTCGCGGTTGGCGCGGGCCTGCTCGATCGTCAGCATCGGCGCGCGCTGCTTCTTCTCGTGCTGCTCGCGGAGCCGCTGCTGCTCCTCGGCGTTGGAGATCGCGAGGGCCCCGGCGCGCTCGGCGTCGAGCAGGTCCGAGACGACGCCGACGACGCGGGAGGCGTCCAGCACGTGCACGGTGGTCTGGTCGTAGGCGGGCGCGATCCGCACCGCGGTGTGCTGGCGGGACGTGGTGGCGCCGCCGATCAGCAGCGGCAGCTTCATCCCCCGGCGCTGCATCTCGGCCGCCACCGACACCATCTCGTCCAGCGACGGGGTGATCAGCCCGGACAGCCCGATCGCGTCGGCGTTCTCCGCGACCGCGGTGTCGAGGATCTTCGCGGCGGGCACCATCACGCCGAGGTCGACGACGTCGTAGTTGTTGCAGCCGAGGACGACGCCGACGATGTTCTTGCCGATGTCGTGCACGTCGCCCTTGACGGTCGCGAGGACGATCTTGCCCTGGCCGCGGTCGGACTCGACGCGGCCCTCGGCCAGCGCCTTCTCCTTCTCCGCCTCCATGAACGGTTCCAGGTAGGCGACCGAGCGCTTCATCGCGCGGGCGCTCTTGACCACCTGCGGCAGGAACATCTTCCCGGACCCGAACAGGTCGCCGACGACCTTCATGCCGTCCATCAGCGGGCCCTCGATGACGTCGAGCGGGCGCGGCAGCTTCTGCCGGGCCTCCTCGGTGTCCTCCTCGATGAAGTCCACGATCCCGTGGACGAGGGCGTGCGACAGCCGCTCCTCCACCGGCGCCTCGCGCCAGGAGAGGTCGATCTCGCGCTTGGTGCCCTTGCCCTTGACGTTCTCGGCGAACGACACCAGCCGGTCGGTGGCGTCCGGGCGCCGGTCGAACAGCACGTCCTCGACGAGTTCGAGCAGGTCGGCGGGGATGTCCTCGTAGACGGCGAGCTGCCCGGCGTTGACGATGCCCATGTCCAGCCCGGCCTTCACCGCGTGGAACAGGAACGCCGAGTGCATCGCCTCGCGGACGACCTCGTTGCCGCGGAACGAGAACGACAGGTTGGAGATGCCGCCGCTGGTGCGGGCGCCGGGGCAGCGCTCCTTGATCCGCGGCAGCGCGTCGATGAACGCCTTGGCGTACCCGTTGTGCTCGGCGATGCCGGTCGCGACGGCGAGCACGTTCGGGTCGAAGATGATGTCCTCGGCCGCGAACCCGGCCTTCTGCGTGAGCAGGTCGTAGGCGCGGCCGCAGATCTCCACCTTGCGGTCGGCGGTGTCGGCCTGGCCCTGCTCGTCGAACGCCATGACGACGACGCCGGCGCCGAAGTCGCGGATGCGGCGGGCCTGCTCCAGGAACGGCTCCTCGCCCTCCTTGAGGCTGATCGAGTTGACGACGCCCTTGCCCTGGACGGTCTTCAGCCCGGCCTCCAGCACGCTCCACCGCGAGCTGTCCACCATGATCGGGATGCGGGCCACCTCGGGCTCGGTCGCGATCAGGTTGAGGAACGTCGTCATCTCCCGCTCGCTGTCGAGCAGGTCGGCGTCCATGTTGACGTCGAGGAGGTTCGCGCCGCCGCGGACCTGCTCCAGCGCCACGTCCACGGCGGCCTGGTGGTCGCCCGCCTCGATGAGGTTGCGGAACCGCTTGGAGCCGGTGACGTTGGTGCGCTCGCCGATCATGACGAAGCCGGTGTCCTGGCCGATCTCGAACGGCTCGAGGCCGCTGTAGCGGGTCGCCCTGCGGGGGCGGGCCACCTCGCGCGGCGCCTTGCCGCGGACGGCCTCGGCGATGCGGGCGATGTGCGCGGGGGTCGTCCCGCAGCAGCCGCCCGCGATGTTGACGATCCCGGAGGCGGCGAACTCGCCGAGCTTGCTCCCGGTCTCCTCCGGGGTCTGGTCGTAGCCGCCGAACGCATTCGGCAGTCCCGCGTTCGGATGGCTCGCGGTGTAGGTGCCGGCGAGGCGGGAGAGCTCCTCGACGTGGGGACGCATCTCGTCGGCGCCGAGCGAGCAGTTCAGGCCGACGACGAGCGGCTCGGCGTGCTCGACGGACCGCCAGAACGCCTCGACCGTCTGGCCGGACAGCGTGCGCCTGGACACGTCGACGAACAACGAGATCCAGAGCGGCAGGTCGGGGGCGACCTCGCGGGCGGCGACGACCGCCGCCTTCGCGTTCAGCGTGTCGAAGATCGTCTCGATCAGCAGCAGGTCGACGCCGCCCTCGGCCAGGCCCGCGATCTGCTCCGCGTAGGCGGCCTTGACCTGGTCGAACGTGACGGCGCGGTAGGCGGGGTCGTCGACGTGCGGGGACAGCGAGAGCGTGACGTTGAGGGGGCCGACGGAGCCGGCGACGAACCGGTTCCCGTACTCGTCGGCGGCCTGCCGGGCGAGCCGGGCGCCCTGCACGTTCATCTCGCGGACGAGGCCCTCCAGCCCGTAGTCGGCCTGGCCGATGCTCGTCGCGGTGAAGGTGTTGGTGGTGGTGATGTCGGCGCCGGCGTCGAGGTACTGCCGGTGGACGTCGAGGATCACGTCCGGCCGGGTGAGGTTCAGCAGGTCGGGGTCGCCGGTGACGTCCTTCTCGTGGTCGCCGCCGATGCGCTCGCCCCGGTAGTCCCCGGGGGTGAGCCCGGCGCCCTGGAGCATCGTGCCCCACGCCCCGTCGAGCACCACGACCCGCTCGCCCAGAAGCCCGCGCAGCTCTTCGGTCCTGCCCACCAGCCACCTCCCGTGTCGTTGGGAGGCGCCCTTGCGTGTACCGGTCTCGGGCCGAGCGTGGCGGACGCCCGCGCGTCCGTTGCAGCGCCTCTCGGCCCGACTCCGAGGTTACCGAATGGACCCGGCGCCTGTGAAACTCCCGTCCCTCTTTCCCGCACAACCCCAGGCGAGAGCGGTGAAACGGTCAGCGTCGGCCGCAAGCCCGGCGCAGCGCCGCGGCGAACGCGCCCGGATCGGGGTCCGGGAGGACGGCGGCGAGGTGCCCGTCGGGCCGGACGAGGTGAACGGTGCCGGGTCCCGCCTTCAGCGCGGCACGGATGGCACCGGTGGTGTCGATGGCGTCCAGGGCGTGGACCGCGACGGGGACGCCGCTTGCCGACTCCTCGATCCGCGCAACTCCTCCTTGGTCGGCGGCCAGGGCGACGAATTCCGTGCCGAACAGCCGCCGCAGCCTGGTCTTGCGTCCGTCGACGACGCAGGGCCCGTCGGGGCAGAGGACGCCGGGGATCGGCGGCCGGACGGCCCCGGCGGCGCGCGGGAACACGTCGACCGGCCCGGACGGGGTGGTCAGCGGCGAGTCCAGGTACCAGTACGGCTCGGCGAGCTTCCCGGAGTCGATGCGGGCACGGGCCTCGGGGTCGGTGAGCGCCGCTTCCAGCGCGGTCAGCCGCCGGGTCCTCTCCTCGGGGGTGTGCGGGACGAGGAACTCCATGGTGCGCGTCGTGACCGCCAGGTTCTCCAGCGCCGCCGCCCGGCGTTCGGCGTCGTAGCTCGCGAGCAGGTCCTCGGAGCCGTGGCCGCGGCGGACGAACGCGATCTTCCAGGCGAGGTTCTCGGCGTCCTGCACGCCGGAGTTCAGCCCGCGCGCGCCGAACGGCGCGTACAGGTGCGCCGCGTCCCCCGCGAGGAAGGCCCGGCCGCGGCGGAACGTCTCGGCGCACCGCTGGTGGAACCGGTACACCGACGCCCACATGATCTCGTAGGGGGCGTCGCCGGTGATCTTCCGGATGCGGTCGTCCAGGGCCCCGGAATCCCGCTCGGCCTCGAAGTCGTAGCCGGCGGGCATCTGCCAGTCGATCCGCCAGGTCCGGTCGGGGCACTGGTGCACCAGCACCTGCCGTCCGGGGTTCCATTCCGGGTCGAAGTGGAACCGGCGCTCGTTCGGGAACGGCAGGCTGGCCCGGATGTCGCAGATGAGGAACCTGTCGTCGAACGAATGGCCGGGGAAATCGACGCCGAGCAGCCGGCGGACCGCGCTGTGCGGGCCGTCCGCGCCGACCAGGTGGCTCCCGGCGACGGTGACCTCGCCGTCCGGGGCTTCCGCGCGGACCCGCACGCCGTCATCGTCCTGGTGGAGGCCGGTGACAAGGTGCCCGTACCGGACGTCCACCAGCGGTGCGGCGTCCGCCAGGTCGCGCAGGTACCGCTCGACCTCGGCCTGCGAGATGTTGATCCAGGGCGGGACGTCGCCGCTCCCGGCGTCCGGGAACGTGACCTTGAACAGTTCGGTGCCGCGATAATAGGTGCGGCCGGTGGTCCAGGTAACGCCGCGCGCGATCATCTTGTCGGCGCAGCCGATCCGGTCCAGCACGTCGAGGACGTCGCGCTGGAAGCAGATCGCCTTGGACCCGATCGGTTCGCAGCGGTCGGCAGCCTCTAGCACGACCGAGGGCACGCCGGAGCGCGCCAGCAGCAGCGCGGTGACCAGGCCCACCGGCCCGGCGCCGGCGACGACGACCGGCTCCGCGGGTCCAGTGTCAGCCCTGGAGTTCATCCCAGACGGCCCGGTCGCGTTCGGCGGTCCAGATGACCGGGCGTTCGATGCCGGACAGCTCGTCCCACAACCGGGACACATCGAACGGCAGGCAGTGCTCGAAGATCGGCCACCGCCCGTACTCCGGCTCCAGCTCCGCATGGACCGCCTCGAACGCCTCCCTCAGCGTCCCACCGCGCCCCTGCACCGCCGTCACCTCGCGGATCATCACCTGGAGGAAGTGCCGGGTCTGGCCGATCGCCGCGTCCACCGCCTCCCGGCCGGACGCCACCGCGCCGCGCCCGCCCACCAGCGCCTCGGCGCCCAGCGCCGCGACCCGATCCAACGTCCCCGACGCCCAATCACGATGGAAGGCATCACCGGTGTACAACGCCGCCTGCGCCTCCACCAGATCACCGGCGAACAACACCTTCTGCTTCGGCAGCCACGCCACGATGTCGCCCTCGGTGTGCCCGCGCCCGCAGTACTGAAGGACCAGCTCGCCGCGGTCCCCGCCCAGCTGGATCGTGAACCGGTCGCTGAACGTCGCCGTCGGCCACGTCAACCCCGGAATCGACTCCGGCTCCTTGAACAGCCGCGGCATCCGGCCGAACTCCGACTCCCAGTCCTGCTTCCCGCGCTCGGCGACCAGCTCCCGTGTCTTCTCGTGCGCCACGATGACGTCGGCGTCGAACGCGCTCGCACCCAGCACCCGCACCGCGTGATAGTGCGACAACACCAGATACCGGACCGGCTTATCGGTGTGCTCACGCAGCAACGCCAGCCACTCGCGCGCCGCCACCGGCGTCGCCAGCGCCTCGAAGCACACAACGAAGTCCTCGCCCTCCACCGCCCCGACATTCGGATCGCCCTCGGCGGTCAACGCGTACACGCCGTCCGCGAGCACCTCCAGACTCCGCTCCTTCTCCGCCAGATCGGCCGACGACGCGAACGGTTTCATCCCAGATCCCTCCCCGCGCTCCCGCGGACTCGGCACCCTCGTGTCCTGCCCGGGGAAGCCCGAGGCGGAACAACGAACCCCGACAGGCCGCCGGGCCGGTGCTTGGCAGAGTCTTCCGGCGGCCCTACTTGCCGATGAAGCCCTTGGACTGGAGCCACTTCTGGGCGACGTCCGTGGCCTCCTGGCCCTTGATGTCGACCTCGCCGTTGAGGGTCTGCAGGACCGAGTCGCTGAGCGCCGCCGCGATCGGGTTCATGATCTTCTCGATGGCCGGGTGGTCCTTGTAGACCGAGTCGCGCAGCGTCAGCGCGGGGTTGTAGACGGGGAAGAACTTCTTGTCGTCGGGGATCGAGTTGAGGCCGAGCGCCTTGATCCGGCCGTCGGTCGTCGCGACCTCGCCGAAGTTGCACGGCTTGCCCTTGCCGATGGCGTCGTAGATGGCGCCCTCGGCGAGGGTCGCGACCGACGACTTCGGCAGCGTGAACCCGTACGCCTTCTGCAGCCCCGGCCATCCGTCGCTGCGCCCGGCGAACTCGCTGGCCACGCACGTGGACGCCTTGGCGGGATCGGTGTGCGCGAGCTTGGCGTAGCCGGACAGGTCCGTGATCCCGAGCTGCTGCATCGTGGTCGTCTTCACCGCGATGGCGTAGGTGTTGTTGGCGGGCGCGGCGGCCAGCCACTTCACATGGTTCTTGGTGAGGTCCTGCTGCGCGACGGCCTGGTACTGCTCGGCGGCGTTGTTGAGCGGCTTGGTGTTCTTCAGGTAGTTGATCCAGGCCGTCCCGGTGTACTCCCAGTACATGTCGATGCTGCCGGACGTCAGCGCGGCGCGCGTGGTGTTGCTGCCCTGCAGCCCGCACTTCTCCTTGACGGTCGCGCCCGCCGACCGCAGCGCCAGCGCCGTGATCTGGCAGAGGACGAGCTGCTCGGTGAACTCCTTGCCGCCGACCGTGACGGTGGCGCCCTTGAGCGAGTTGCCCTTGGCGAGGCTGCCCGCCTTGGCGTCGGTGCCGGACGAGCTGAAGCACCCGGCGGTCAGCGTGACGGCGGCGACGGAGGCGACGATGGGGAGCGTGCGCATGGTGACTCTCCTCGGGGGATTCAGATGCCGCGCGGGCGCAGGTAGTGCTCGACGATGCCGATGAGCCAGTCCGCCGCCATCGCGAGGACGGCGGTCAGGACGCTTCCGGTGAGCAGGATCGGGGTCCGGTTCAGCGCGATGCCGGTGTTGATGAGGTCGCCGAGGCCGCCGGCGTTGGTGAACGCGGCGAGCGTCGCGCTGCCGACGTTGAGGATGACCGCGACGCGGACGCTGGCGAGGATCACCGGCACGGCGAGCGGCAGCTCCACGCGCAGCAGCACCGCCGTCCGGGACAGCCCGATGCCGCGCCCGGCGTCGATCAGCGCGGGGTCGACGCCCTGCAGCCCGACCATGGTGTTGCGCAGCACGGGCAGCGCGGACACGAGGATGAGCGCGATCACCGCCTTCTGGAAGCCGATCCCGACCGTGACGGCGAGCAGCACCAGCACCCCGATGGACGGGACGGCCTGCCCGACGTTCGCCAGCGCGAGGAACGGCGCGGCCAGGGCGCGCAGCCCCGGCCTGGTCAGCAGCACGCCGAGCGGGATCGCGATCGCGAGGACGAGCGCCGTCGACACCGCCACCAGCTCGATGTGCTCGACGAACCGCTGGGTGATCACGTCCCGGTTGATGGAGCGCTTCTCGATCGCGTCGAGATGCCGTCCGTGCAGGTAGGCGAAGAGCGCGGCGGTCGCGAGGACGAGGACGACCGGTGTCGCGACCACCCCGGTGGCGGAGCGGCGGGCCTTCTCCGGCTCCGCCCGGTCCCGTGAGGTGGCGCCGCCGCGCGGGCCGTCGGGGCGGCCGTCGAGCATCGTCGTGACGCTCATCGGCGGCCGCTCTCCCCGTTCGGCGCCCTCGTCAGCGGCGGCCCGGCGGACGGTGCCCCGCCGGCGTGCGGCGTCTCCCGGACGATCGCCGACCACGAGACGGCGCCCGCGGGCCGGCCGTCCTCGTCCAGGACGACGGCGCCCTCGTCGCCGGCCCGCAGCATCGCGTCGAGCGCCTCGTACAGGCTCTGGTCCGCGCGGACGCTCGTCGACACGGCGCCGACCGCCTCGACCGGCACCAGCTCGATGGACCCGACCTCGACCAGCCGGAGCCGCCGCATCGCGGCGCCCGCGCCGACGAACGACGCGACGAACTCGTCGGCGGGCTCGGCGAGGATCGCCGCGGGCGTGTCGTACTGGACGAGCCGGGCGCGCTCGCCGAGCATCGCGATCCGGTCGCCGAGCTTGAGCGCCTCCGTCAGGTCGTGCGTGACCAGCACGATCGTCTTGCCGATCCGCGCCTGCAGCTCCAGGAACGCGTCCTGCAGCCGCTCCCGCGTGATCGGGTCGATCGCACCGAACGGCTCGTCCATCAGCATCGCGGGCGGGTCGGCGGCGAGCGCGCGGGCCACCCCGACGCGCTGCTGCTGCCCGCCCGACAGCTCCTTGGGATAGCGGCCCCGGAACGTCCCCGGGTCGAGGCCGACCAGGTCGAGCAGCTCGTCGACGCGGGCGCCGACCCGCTTCTTGTCCCAGCCGAGCGTCCGCGGGATCAGGCCGATGTTCCCGGCGATCGTCATGTGCGGGAACAGCCCGACCTGCTGGATGACGTAGCCGATGCGGCGGCGCAGCTCGTCGGGGTTCACCCGGGTGACGTCCTCGCCGTCGAGGAAGATGCGCCCCTCCGTCGGCTCGATCAGCCGGTTGATCAGCCGCAGCGTCGTCGTCTTGCCGCAGCCGGACGGCCCGAGCAGCACGACGATCTCGCCCTCCCGGACGCTCAGCGTGAGCCCGTCCACGGCCGGCGCGTCCTGCCCGGGGTAGCGCTTGGTGACGGCGTCGAGCCGGATCATCTCCTTCATCGCATGCCCCTCGGTGTGGTCAGCCGCGACACCACGGCGAACAGCAGGTCCAGGGCGAGCGCGAGCAGCGCGACGCCGAGCGTGCCGGCGAGCGTGTCGTTCAGCGCGTTCGCGCCGCCGATCCGCGACAGCCCCCCGAAGATCAGCTCGCCGAGCCCGGGGCCGGCGACGGCGGCGGCGATCGCGGCGATCGCGACCGTCATGATCGTGGCGACCCGGACCCCGGTGAGCACGACCGGCCAGGCCAGCGGCAGCCGGACCCGCAGCATCCGGCTCGCGCGGCCGAGCCCCATCCCCCGCGCCGCCTCCTCGACCGCGCCCGGCACCGACTCCAGCCCGGTGATCGTGTTGCGCAGGATCGGGAACACCGCGTACAGCACCAGCGCCGTGATCGTCGGCGCGAGGCCCAGCCCGAACAGCGGGATCAGCAGCCCGAACAGCGCCAGCGACGGGACGGTCAGCATCGTGCCGGTGACGCCGAGCGCGAGCCGGCTGAGCCGCGGGCGGCCCTCCACCGCGATGCCGAGGCCGATCCCGATGACCGCGGCGATGCCGACGGCGATCAGCACCACCTCGGCGTGCTCGGCCATCTGCCGCGCGATCGTCGGCCACCGGTCGGCGAGGTAGTCGGAGAAGCTCACGGGCGCCTCCCGCCGCTCGGCGGTAAGGGCGGGGGAACCTGGGCGCGGACGGTCAGGCGGGCGTCTCCCATACCAGAAGAGGCTGCCTACGGGTGATCAATAAGGCAAGAAAAGTCAGGACACAGATCTGTTAACCGGGACTCAGCCCGGTTCGTCCCGCAGGTGGCGCAGCAGCAGTGCCAGGTCCAGCCGCAGCCGCCCGCCCGGCGCGTGGAAGGAGAACCCGAGCCGCCGTTCCGCGTGCGACAGCCGCGCCGCGATCGTGCTGTGGTGGCGGTGTACGCGAGCGGCGGCCTTGCGGGTCGAGCCGGTCGCGCAGAACGCGACCAGGACCTCCAGGACGTCGTCGCCGTGCGGTTCGGCAGCGAGCCGGTCGAGCGCCGCCACGTCCGCGACCTGGGCGATGTCCTCGGGACGCAGCCGCGCGGCGATCGCGGCGAGCGCGCCGAGCCGGTCGTGGCGCACCACCGCCGGCAGGCCCTCGCCGAGCGTCGTGAACCGCAGCGCGGACCGGGCCGCGCGCCAGGACTCCGGCGCGCCGGCGCCGGGCAGCGCGGGACCGATCCCGATCCGCGTCCCGTCCGGCGTCCGGTGCTCCAGGTCCGCCGGGACGTCCCGGGCCAGGACCGCGTGGACGGGTCCGAGCGCCGCGGCGCGCGCGTCCGGGCCGAGGGCGCCGAGCACCGCGGCCGCGTCGCCGCCCGCCACGGCCAGCACGTGCAGCGGGGCGGACGGCTCGAACCGCATCGCCCGCAACGCGCGGGACCGTTCGGCCTCCGCGGCGTCCGCCGACACGACCAGCTCCACCAGCGCGGCGTCGTCCCGCCGGTCGTGCTCGCGCTCCAGCAGCACCGTCGCCGCGAAGGCGAACCGTTCGAGGACGATCTCGTCGAGCGGGAGCGGCGCGCCGGTCCGCTCCAGCCACACGAGCCCGGTCTCGGCGAACTCCCGGACGGACCGCTCCCCCGCCGCCGCGCCGGGCTCCGAGCGCAGCGAGATCCCGCGCGACGGATCGGCCAGCCCGGCGGGGCACTCGGCGAGCGTCGCGGTGGCGCGCACCAGCGCGCGCGGGCTCGCGCGTCCCGCGATCAGCCGGTCGAAGAAGCCGATCACCCGGACGGCGTTCTCCGCGTCGGCGTCCAGCCCCGACAACCGCAGGAGCAGCCCTTTCATGGACGGATCGTACGCCACCCGACGATCGGCGGATTCCGGTCCGCGATCCCCGCCGGTCGGCGGCTGGGCGGGACCGCGGATCGCGGTGAGACTGGTGTCCAGCCGCCGAGAGGAGCCGGAACGTGACG
Organism: Actinomadura montaniterrae; assembly: GCF_008923365.1. Classification (GTDB taxonomy): domain Bacteria; phylum Actinomycetota; class Actinomycetes; order Streptosporangiales; family Streptosporangiaceae; genus Spirillospora; species Spirillospora montaniterrae. Next base: position 1,032 of record NZ_WBMR01000121.1, on the reverse strand, counting down.
TACGCCTTCGACCCGGAGCTCGCCCCGTGGATCTCCATGATCCCCGAGATCACGCTGACCGACCCCGCCGCGATGCGGGAGGCCGACGACCGGCTGCTCGCCGCGCGTCCCCGGTACGAGCCGCCCGTCCCGGTCGACATCCGCGACGTCGCCGTCCCCGGGCCCGCCGGTGCCCCGGACGTGCCGGTGCGGATCTTCACCCCGTCCGCCGCCGACGGCCCGCTGCCCGGCCTGCTCTACATCCACGGCGGCGGGTTCGTCCTCGGGAACGTCGACGCCTTCCACGACGACGCGCTGTGCATCGCGGCGGAGGTCGGCGCGGTGGTGCTGTCGGTGGAGTACCGGCTCGCGCCCGAGCACCCGTTCCCCGCCGGCCTCGAGGACTGCTACGCCGCGCTGACCTGGACCGCCGGCAACGCCGGCGACCTCGGCATCGACCCCGGCCGGCTCGCGGTCGGCGGCGAGAGCGCGGGCGGCGGACTGTCCGCCGCGACCGCGCTGCTGGCCCGCGACCGCGGCGGCCCCGCGCTCTGCTTCCAGCTCCTCGGCATCCCCGAGCTCGACGACCGGCTCGACACCCCGTCGATGCGCGCGTTCACCGACACCCCGATCTGGAACCGCCCGAACGCCGAGCTGAGCTGGGACTACTACCTCGGCAAGGGGGTGCGCGGCACCGCCGGGGTCTCCCCCTACGCGGCGCCCGCCCGCGCCGAGGACCTCACCGGGCTGCCGCCCGCCTACGTCACCACCTGCGAGTTCGACCCGCTCCGCGACGAGGGCCTCGCCTACGCGCTGCGGCTCGTCCAGGCGGGCGTCGGGACGGAGGTGCACCACTACCCGGGGACGTTCCACGGCTCGGCCCTGATCCAGGACGCCGCCGTCTCCCGCCGCATGGCCGCCGACCGGCTCGGCGTGCTCCGCCGCGCACTGCAAACCGTCGAGCAGCCCGCCTGACCCCGGCACCCCTGCGCGCGGCGCCCGCCTAGGCGTGGCGCCGCGAGCGAGCACGGCAGCCGGGCGCGGGCGCGGCAC
>NZ_WBMR01000120.1 GCF_008923365.1 Actinomadura montaniterrae | reverse complement strand
CAACGAGGCGACCGGGGGCGCCGCCCGCCTCGTCACCGGCCCGCCCGCGCTGCTCGACGACCTGGAGCGCGCCGGGGCGCCCGGCCGCTACGCCGCCGCGCCGGTCCGCGACGCGACGGGACGCGTGGTGGCGGCGGTGACCGTCCCCGGCGGGGGCGACCTCACCGGCCTGCGCGCGGCCGCGGACGCCATCTCCGCCGACTTCGGCCGTCCGGACGCTCCGCGCCCGCCCGGGTGAGGACGCCCGCCGCGACGAGCTCCAGCGTGATGAGCACCGCGACGACCTCGATGGCGAGCAGGCCGATGAGCACCAGCAGCTGCGTCGCGCCCGCCTGGACGGGGTCGGCGCCGCCGAGCAGCACGCCGACGAACGCGCCGGGCAGCGTGACGAGCCCGACCGTCCGGGTCTGGTCGAGGACGGGGAACAGCGCGAGCGCGGCGGCGGGGCGGCACACCTCCATCGCCGCGTCCCGCGGCATCAGCCCGAGCGCGAGCCCGCCCTCGTACTCGCCGCGCCGCGTCGCCAGCTCGTCGAGCGCGCGCCGCCCGGTGAGCCCGGTCGCCGACATGGCGCCGCCGATGAAGATGCCGGCGATCGGCAGCACCGACACGGTGCGGAACGGGACGAGCCGCGAGGCGAGCAGCAGCGCGAGGACGGGCGCGACGCCCGCGACGATCGGCAGCGCGGTCGTCCACGCGCCGGCGCGCATCGACCCGGTGATGCGGCGGCCCGCCGTCACCACGGCGATGACGACCATGCCCGCGATGAACGCGGCGGTGTAGCCGGCGTCGCGCAGCACCGCGGCGATGAGCGCGGACACCGCGGCGAGCTGCACGGTCGCGCGCACGGCGACGACCACCAGGTCCCGGCCGAGACCGATCCGGCCGAGCCGCGCGAGCGCCGCCGCGAACACCGCGAGCGCGCCGAGGACGATCGCCAGGAGTGGTCCGGCCGCGGGCCCCGCGCTCATCCCCACCCCCCGGACCAAACGATCTTCTGTAACCGCTCTTCCCATTTGAGCCGATTGTGATCCGCAAGGCCGCTCAAGGGAGCGAAAAGCCCGATAGCGTGGGACTTGTGGAGGACGAGGAGGCAGGCGGGACGTCCCGCCGCAGAGCGCTCTGGCTGATGGGGGCCGCCGCCGTCGGCCTCACCGCGATCGGCGCCGACGAGGCGCATCCGTCCCGGGTGTCGCACGCCGCGGCGAAGCCGTCCGTGCCGACGCCGCGCGCCCGTCCCGTCATCCATCCGAAGCCGGCGCCGTCCCCCACCCCGACGCCGCGCCCCGCGAGCTGGGCGCAGGCGCGGCTGACCGCGCTGGAGACGCCCGTCCGCGAGCTGACGCAGCTGTCCCCGGCGCCGCCGCCGAAGACGATCGCGCTCACCATCGACGACGGCCCGCACCCGGAGTACACGCCGAAGATGCTCGACCTGCTGGCCGAGCACGAGGTCCACGCGACCTTCTTCATGATCGGCGAGCAGGTGAAGGAGTGGCCGAAGCTGGTGCGCCGGGTCGCCGCCGCCGGCCACCAGATCTGCAACCACACCGAGACGCATCCCATCACCATCGCGGGCCTGCCGCGGAAGCGGGTCAAGAAGGAGATGGTGCAGGCGCGCGACCGGATCGCCGACACGACCGGGATCGAGCCGCAGTTCTTCCGGTCGCCGGGCGGCGCCTGGTCGAAGACGATCCTGGAGCTGGTCGCGGAGCACAACATGCTGCCGATCGACTGGGCGGTCGACCCGCGCGACTGGTCGCGGCCGGGCGTCGGGCACATCCGCCGGACGATGCTGCGCGGCAAGGCGGGCAACATCATGCTGTGCCACGACGGCGGCGGCGACCGCTCGGAGACCATCGCGGCGCTGCGCAAGGTCATCCCGAAGATGAAGAAGCGCGGCCTCACGTTCGTGGCGCTCTGACCTCCCGGCGGGCCGCGACCTCCCGGCGGACGGCGACCTCCCGGCGGGCGGCGACCTCCCGGCCCGCCTCCCGGAGGCCCGCGAACAAGTCGGTCTCCGGGAGTTCCGTCGCGACGTGCGAGAAGGCCAGCCGGTAGTCCTCGGTGGGCCACACCTCCCGCTCGACGTCGCGCGGGTGCAGCATGAACCCGGCGTCCGGGTCCACCTGCGTGGCGTGCGCGAGGAGCGCCGCGTCCCGGACGGCGAAGTACTCCGCGCACGGGACGCGCGTGGTGATCTCGAGGTCCGCGGCGCCGTCCGGCCATTCCGCGAGCACCGGGCCCATCGGCGACTCCAGGCCGCGCGCGAGCATGCCGTCGTGCAGCGCCTGGAACCAGGCCCGCGAGAACGCGCCCTGGTAGTACAGCTTCGCGGCCTGCCACGGCCCGCCCGTGCCGGGGTACCGCTCCGGGTCCGCGGCGGCGCCGAACGCCTCCGCCGTGACCTGGTGCGTCTTGACGTGGTCGGGGTGCGGGTAGCCGCCGGTCTCGTCGTAGGTCACGACGACGTGCGGCCGGAACCCGCGGATGAGCGCGACGAGCGGGCGCGCCGCGTCCGCGAGCGGCTGGAGCGCGAAGCAGCCGTCCGGCAGGTCCTCGCCGTCACCGGGCAGGCCCGAGTCGGTGAAGCCGAGGAACCGCTGCCGGACGCCGAGGATCTCCCGCGCCGCCGCCATCTCCCGGCGCCGGACCGCCGGCAGGTCCGCGCGGACCTCCGGACGGTCCAGCGCCGGGTTGAGGACGCTGCCGCGCTCCCCGCCCGTGCAGGTCGCGACGAGGACGTCCGCGCCCTCGGCCGCGTACTTCGCCAGCGTCGCGGCGCCCTTGCTGGACTCGTCGTCCGGGTGCGCGTGGACGGTCAGCAGCCGCGGCCGCTCTCCGGGAGTGATGCGGAGGTTCATCTGTTCCTTTCTGCAGGCGGGACGTTGAGGGACGGGACGGGTCAGCGAGTGACGCGCAGGTTCACGCGGCCTCCTTTCCGGGCTTGCGGGACGGGTAGAAGAGCGCGGGCACCAGCGTCAGCGCGGACAGCCCGACCGCCCACCAGAACGTGGCGCCGTACGCGGCGGCCGGAGCGTGGTGGCCGAGCGACCGCTGCAGCACGACGGCGAGGACGGCGGTGCCGAGCGAGCCGCCGACCCGGTTGAGGGTGTTGACGGCTCCGGCGGCGCGGGCCGTCTCGTCGGGGCGGACGGCGGCGTAGACGGTCGCCATGCCGGGCGCCATCACCACGCCGAGGCCGGCGCCGCGCACCACCAGCGACAGGGTCAGCAGCCAGCCCGCCGGGTCCGCGCCGAGCTGCGTGAACGCGACCGTCCCGGCGAGGGTCAGAACGATGCCGGTGACGATGAGCGGCCGCGGCGCCATCCGGTCGACGAGCCGCGAGGCGTAGAACGTCGCGACGGCGGTGCCGAGGGCCTGCGGGGCGAGCAGCAGCCCGGCCTTCAGCGCGGACGCGTGCTCGACCTGCTGGTAGTAGAGCGGCAGCAGGAGCATCGAGCTGTAGAGCGCGGCGCCCTGGAGGAACGAGTTGGCCGTCGCGACCGCGAAGCCGCGCCGGGCGAACAGGCCGAGGTCGATGAGCGCGGTGCCGCGCCGCCGCAGCGCGTGGATCCCGTACCCGGCGAGCAGCACCGTCCCGGCGGTGAGCGGGGCGAGGACGCGCGCCGCGCCGAACCCCGCCGTCCCGACCTCGGAGAAGCCGTAGACGACCGCGGCGAGACCGGGCGACAGCAGCGCGAGACCGCGGACGTCCAGCCGCCGCGCCGCCGCGCCGGCCCTGGCGAACGCGGGGACGCAGCGCGCCGCGAGCACCAGCGTGACCAGGCCGAGCGGGACGTTCACCAGGAACATCCAGCGCCAGTCGAGCCGCTCGACGATGAGCCCGCCGAGCACCGGCCCGAGGACGGGCGCGAACGTCAGCGGCAGGACGGTGATCCCGAAGACGCGGCCGAGCCGCTTCGGCCCGGCGGCCCGCACGACGATCGACTGGCCGATCGGCTGGATCAGCCCGCCGCCGATCCCCTGCAGCACCCGGAACGCGATGAGGCTCCCGGCCGACCAGGCGAGCCCGCACAGCGCGGACCCGGCGGTGAACAGCGCGACGGACGCCATCCACATCGTCCGGGCGCCGAACCGGTCGCTCGCCCAGCCGGCGAGCGGCATCACCATCGAGATCGCCAGCAGGTAGCCGGCGGACACCCACTGCAGGGTCGTGACGGGGGCGCCGAAGTCGCGGGCGACCGCGTCCAGGCCGACGCCCACGATCGTCGTGTCGAGCAGGGCGAGGATCGGCCCGAGCACCAGCACGAACGACGTCTTCAGCAGCGCCGGGTCGAGCCGTTCCGGGGCGCCGGACGCGTCGGCGGGAGCACCGGCGGACGCCGTGGCGGGTGCGCGAGAGGGCGCGGTCATGGACACCTCCAAGTGAGTGGAACGAGCACAACTCTAGATTCGTCCTACTTAGAGGTCAATACTATTTTTAGGCTCACTACATCTTCTGTGGGGACGCCTGGCGGGCGCCTGGCAAGAGACGGTCATTCCATGGCGGCGCGGGACCGCGGGTCCTTAGGATCGCGATGATCGACGTCGAGCCAGAGGGGTTCCCCCGTGTACGGCCCTCCGCCCTCCCCGTTCCCCGCGCCCTACGGCGGCCCGCCACCGCCCCCGCCGCAGTACGAGCCGGGCGAGGCGGTGAGCGAGGCCGCGCCGCGCGGCCGCCGTCTGCTGGCCTGGTCGATCGACTCCGGGATCCTGCTGGTCGTGGCCCTGCTGCTCGCCGCCATGACGTGGGGGCGGCTGCAGTCCTACGTCGCCGAGGACCTGCCCCACAAGGCGTGGTCGGCCGGCATCGAGCTCCTGCTGTCGGGCGGGAGCGTGCAGAAGGCCGCCGGCGAGCTCGGCGCGGGCGTGTGGGGCTCGTTCGTCGCCATCGTCGAGCAGGGCCTGCTGCTGCTCGTCCTGGCCGAGCTGCTCCTGCAGTTCGCCGGGACGGCGTGGCTCGGGCGGTCGGTCGGCAAGGCCGCGATGGACCTGCGCGTCGGGCACAGCGCCGTCCCGGCCAAGCCCGGCAAGGCGCGCGCGGCGCGCCGGGCGCTCGTCACGACCGCGTCGGGCAGCGGCCTGTACGCGCTCGCCTGGGTGCTCCTGCTGGAGGGGCTGTTCTTCTTCGCCGTCCTGCTGTGGCTGCTCGCGATCGCGGTCTTCCTGGCCAACAGCCTGCCCGCCCTCGTCGGGCGGCGGCGCCGCACGCTCGCCGACCTGGTCGGCGGCACGGTGGTGGTACGGGCGGGCGGCTACCAGCGCGCCGTGGCGGCGGCGCGGCAGGGCGCCGTCGTCGCGTGGGACGGCGCCCAGGCCGCGGGCCAGGTGGCCGGGCAGGCGGCCCGCGACAACGCCGCGCGGCTCGCCCAGCACGACCGCGTGCGGCAGGCGATCGAGTCCGACCAGGCCAGGCGGCTGCAGGAGCTCGGCCGGCAGTCCGCCGGGAAGCTGCGGGAGGTCGCGGCGAGCGAGCGCGCGCAGCAGGTGCAGGACGCGGGCAAGCGGCTCGGCGGCCGCGTCAAGGACGCCTACCGGGAGCGCAGGGCGGGACGGGCCGTCGAGCAACCGGCGCAGCCCGCCCTGCCGCCACCGCCCCCGGCACTGCCGCCACCGCCCCCGGCCATGCCGCAGCAGCCGTACGAGCAGCAGCAGTACCACCAGCAGTACCAGCAGGCGCCGTACGAGCAGCCGCCGCCCGGCTAGGGGCCGGGCGGCGGCGGACCGCTACGGGACGGGGACGGGCGGCGGCGCCGCGGCCGGGGCCGGCACGGCCTCGCCGTGCGAGACCCGCGGCAGCCAGCCCAGCCAGCGCGGCAGGTACCAGTTCGCGCGGCCGAGCAGCGCCATCGCGGCGGGCAGCAGCACGATCCGGACCACGGTCGCGTCGATCAGCACCGCCACCGCGAGGCCCACGCCGAGCTGCTTGAAGTCCTGCATGGACAGCGTTCCGAAGATCGCGAACGTGGCGATCATGATGACGGCGGCGCTGGTCACGACCCCGGCGGTGGCGCGGACGCCCTCGCCGACCGCCCGCGCGGTGTCGAGGCCGCGGTCCCGCGCCTCGCGGATCCGCGACACCACGAACACGTGGTAGTCCATCGACAGCCCGAACAGCACCACGAACACGAACAGCGGGATCCACGACTCCAGCGCGCCCGCGCCCCGCGTCCCGACCAGCGAGTCGCCCCAGCCGTGCTGGAACACCGCGACCATCACCCCGTACGCGGCGGCGACCGACAGCAGGTTCAGCGCGATCGCGGTCAGCGCGATGACGACGGACCGGAAGAACACCAGCATGAGCAGGAACGTGACGCTCATGACGAACAGGAACACCGGCACGATCGCGTGCTTGAGCTGGGCGTTGTAGTCGGTGGACCAGGCGAGCTGCCCGCTCACGGGCGCGTCCGCGACCCGTCCGACGGTCTGCGGGACGATCGTGCCCCGCAGCGTCTCCAGCGCGTGCTCGGACGTGGCGTCCGAGCCGGAGCCGGCGAGCGGCACCTCGATCTCGGCGACGTTCGCCTTCCGGTGCACGGTCACCTCGATCGGCGCGTTCATCTCGCCGGACGCGAGGGCCCGCCGCTTCAGCTCCCCGATCGCCGCCTTGACCTGCGGTGCGTCGATGTCGCGGGCCTTCACCACGACGTTCGCGGGCGCCGGGTTGCCGGGGAACGCCCTGTTCAGCTCGGTGTAGGTCCGCGCGATCCTCTCCCCGGGCGGGATCTGCTGGTCGATGCCGAGCTTCGCGGTCTTCATCCCGAGCGCGGGCGCCGCGAGCGCCAGCAGCAGCCCCGCCGACAGCACCGCCGCGATCCCCGGACGGGCCAGCACGGGCTTGAGCAGCGTCCCCACGACCCCGGCCCGCTCGCCGCCCCTGCCCGCCCGGTGCCGGCGCGGCAGCCGGATCCGGCCGACCTCCACCTTGTCGCCGAGCAGCGACAGCAGCGCGGGCAGCACCGTCACCGAGCCGAGCATCGCGATGCACACGACGAGGATCGTCGCGACCGCGAACCCCTTGAACAGCAGCAGCCCGGACAGGAACATCCCGGACATCGCGACCATGACGGTGACGCCGGAGACGAGCACGGACCGTCCCGAGGTCGCCGCCGCGATCGCCAGCGCCGTCTCCCGGTCCCGGCCGCGCCGCCGCTCCTCGCGCTCGCGCTGCAGGTAGAACAGGCAGTAGTCGACGCCGACGGCGAGTCCCATCAGCAGCATCACCGAGTTCGTCGTGTCGTCCACGTGCACCGCGTGGCTGGCCACGGCCAGCAGCCCGCCCGCCGCGAGGTAGGCGGTGAACGCCAGCACCACCGGCAGGACGGCCGCGAGCAGCGCCCCGAACGCGACGAGCAGGATCCCGATCGCCAGCGGCACCGCCGTCATCTCGGCGCGCTTGAAGTCCTTGCCGAGCGCGTTGTCGAACCAGGCGTCCGCCGTCGCGCCGCCGAACTCGCCGATCGTCACCTTCGGGTTGTCGCGCTGCGCCTTCCCGACCGCGTCCTCGACGGCGGGCAGCGGGTCCGGCGCGCCGTCCGGCGCCTTCTTCAGCGTGAACTGGACGATCACGTGCCGCCGGTCCCGCGCGACCGTGTCCGGCCGCAGGTCCGTGATCTTCCCGGTGGCCTGCACGTTCGCCCGGACGGCCGCGACGGCGCGGGCCGTCTCCGGCGCGCCCGTGGGCCCGGTGACCAGCACGGTCTCCGAGTCGGGGTCGTCGATGCCCGCCTCGTCGATGATCTTCTCGGCGTGCGCCGACCGTCCAGCGCCCTGCTCGTGCTCCGCCATCGTGGTCTGGCCCACCGCGCCGCCCAGCACCGAGGCCAGGACGACGAACAGCAGCCAGCCGAGCACGGCCGCCATCCGGTGCCGCGCGCTCCAGCCGCCGAGCGCGGCGGCGAGGTTCCTTCTCATGGGAGTCCCCTGGGGGTCGTCGGTGCGGGGTGACACCAAGAAGCCAATAGGGGCCGCGCCCCCGCCGACATGGCCCTGAACACCGTCAGGGGGTGTAGTCAGGTACACCCCCCGCCCGGGTTGCGGGCACACTGTGCGGGACGGGCGCCGGCCGGAGACTGGACGCACGACGGCAGGCGACGACCGGAGGAACACGGTGAACGAGCACGCGGTGAACGAGCGGCCGGGGAGCGAGACCCCCTGGCAGCGGTGGATCAGGGCGCCGTGGCGCGGGCTCGGGCTGTGGCTCCTGGGGATCCCGGCGACCTTCGTGGGCCTGTGGTTCATCACGGTCGTCTCGCTGATCTCGGGCTTCGTCGGGATCCTGCTGTTCCCGTCCGCGACGATGGCGCTGCGCAAGCAGCTCGACGTCTACCGCGACCGGATCGAACGCTGCACCGGGCACCGGATCGAGCGGCCCTACCTCCCCGAGCCCGCGCCCGAACCCGGCCTCAAGGGCTCCGTGCGGCGCTTCGTCACGCTGGCCCGCGACCCCGCCACCTGGCGCGACTACCTGTGGGTGGCCGCCGACCCGTTCGTCGCGCTGTTCACCGCCGCGCTCCCCGGCCTGCTGATCCTGTACGGGCTGTGGGGGTACGCCGTCGCGACGTTCGCCGGCGGGATGATCGGCCACTACGGCGGCAGCGACTGGTACGCCTACATCCACGTCACCGAGGGCTACGGCCGCGACACAGGCCGGGTCGTGTCGACCGCGGTCGTCGCGACGCTGTGCATCGCCGCCGGATACCTGCTCGGCCCCACGATGATGCGGGTGTACGGCCGGTGGGGCGAGGCCGTCCTCGGCCCGACGGAGAAGTCCCGGCTGGCGCTGCGCGTCCGGCACCTCACCGAGACCCGGTCGGACGCGGTGGACGCGTCCGCCGCCGAGCTGCGCCGCATCGAGCGCGACCTGCACGACGGCGCGCAGGCCCGGCTCGTCGCGATGGGCATGAGCCTCGGCGCCATCGAGCACCTGCTCGACAAGGACCCGGAGAAGGCGCGGATCCTGCTCGCGCAGACCCGCGAGTCGTCCGCGAAGGCGCTGCACGAGCTGCGCGACCTCGTCCGCGGCATCCACCCGCCCGTGCTCGCCGACCGCGGCATCGGCGACGCGGTGAAGGCGCTCGCGCTCGACCACCCGCTGCACGTCGAGGTCGCCGCCGACCTGCCGGCCCGTCCCGAGCCGCCGGTCGAGTCCGCCGCCTACTTCGCGGTGTCGGAGATCCTCACCAACGCGGCCAAGCACTCCGGCGCGTCCCGCGTCTGGGTCGACATGCGCCACGAGCGCGGCATGCTGCGGATCACCGTCACCGACGACGGGCGCGGCGGCGCGTCCCTGGACGGCGGCACCGGACTGCGCGGGATCGAGCGGCGGATCGGTACATTCGACGGCGTGCTCGCCCTCAACTCCCCGGTGGGCGGCCCGACCATCGTCACGCTGGAGCTGCCGTGCGCGTTGTCCTCGCCGAAGACCTCGCCCTCCTGAGAGAGGGCCTCGTCAGCCTCCTGGAGACGCACGGCTTCGAGATCGCCGACGCCGTCGACAACGGGCCCTCCCTGCTGAAGGCGCTCGTCGACCACCGCCCGGACGTGGCGGTGGTCGACGTGCGCCTGCCGCCGTCCTTCACCGACGAGGGCCTGCAGGCCGCGCTGGAGGCGCGCCGCCGGATCCCGGGCCTGCCGGTGCTCGTGCTGTCGCAGTACGTCGAGCAGCTGTACGCCCGCGAGCTGCTCGCCGACGGCACCGGCGGCATCGGCTACCTGCTGAAGGACCGCGTGTTCGACACCGCCCAGTTCGTCGACGCGGTCCGCCGCGTCGCCGCCGGCGGCACCGCGATGGACCCCGAGGTGATCTCCCGGCTCGTCGCCAGCAGCACCCGCGACACCCCGCTGAGCCGGCTCACCCCCCGCGAGACCGAGGTGCTGGAGCTGATGGCGCAGGGCCGCTCGAACGCGGCGATCGCCGAGCAGCTGGTGGTGACCGAGCGCGCCGTCACCAAGCACACCGCGAACATCTTCGCCAAGCTCGACCTGCCCGTCACCGACGACACCAACCGCCGCGTCCTCGCCGTCCTCGCGTATCTCAACCGCTGACGCGGCGGACTACCCGGGCCCCCGTGCGGTGAAATAGGTTGCTCGGGCGAGTGGCCCTTGGGAGGGCGCGATGAAGGTGATCCTGGTCCTGCTCTGCCTGGCGATCGCGGGCCGTGAGCTCTACCTGGCGTTCGACCGCCGGCGGCGGGCCGGCCCGCCCGAGATCGCCGACATCCGCACCCAGCTCACCGCGCTCAAGGACACCCGCGACGAGCTGGAGCACTTCCGCTCCGCGCAGCGCGAGCGGCTGGAGCGGCTCACCGCCGAGCGGACCGCGGAGCTGGCGCCGCTCGCCGCCGGGCAGGACCGGCTGGCGGAGTCGCTGCGCGAGACCGACGACCGGATCGGCTCGCTGGTCGCGCAGATCAACGACCGGATGGTGCCGGAGGTCAACGAGCGGCTGAACACCCAGAAGGCGGCGCTCGAACGGCTCACCGCGGACGTCGCCGCGCTCCGCGCGCACCTCGTCGCGCGGCTCGACCAGGCCGTCGCGGCGTCGCTCGGCGCCGAGCCCGCCGACCTCGTCGCCGCGTCCCTCACCGCGGTGCCCGCCGCGGCCCGCGCCGCGCTGGCCGGCCCGTTCGAGCGGTTCCTCGAACGGTACGGGCTGTGGTGCGAGCTGGCGGACGGCGACCGCTACTACCTGTCCGGCCGCAGCCCGCGCGGGCTGGAGCGCGACTTCCTCGAGCTGCTCACGGCGCGCGGCGCGTCCGGCGCACCCGCCGAGGCGGAGGCCCTGCTCACCGCGCTGCGCGGCACCGCCCGCGCGACGGCGCAGGTCGGGCCCCTGCTCATCGTCCGGACGCCCGAGGAGCTGCTGTGCGGCGTGCTGCCGCTGGCGGAGCTGCGCCTCCCGGAGACCGCCGCGCTGCTGGACGACCCGTCCCGCGCGTCCGCCCGCCTGCGCCGCCTCCCCGCCGCCCGCCTCCTCGACGCGTCCTAGCTATCCCGCTAGCTATCCCGAGCCACCGCGCGAGCGCGCCATCTGACCGGGGGGCGACGCCGGAGGCGAGCCCCACCGGGAAGCTCGCGAAGCGAGTTCGCGCTCGCCCAAGCACGGTCAAGGGGCGAGCCGCCAGGCGAGCCCCTTGACCGTGCTTGCTAGAAAGCAGAGCGAGACGTCCAGGTGAAGCGGGGTGGGCGGCGTTCGAGGAAGGCGGCGATGCCCTCGGCGACCTCGCCGCGCGCGGCGACCTCCTCCAGCCAGCCGCGGACCTTCTCGTCCACCGGCTCGTCGGCGGCGATGGCGTCCACGATGTCCTTGGTCGCCTGCTGGGTCAGCAGCGAGCGCGACGCGAGCGTCTCGGCGAACGCCGCGACCCGCGCCGGGAGGTCGGCGGCGATCTCGTTCAGCAGCCCGATCCGCAGCGCGTGGTCCGCGTCGACCAGATCGGCGGAGTACAGCAGGTACTTCGCGGCGGACGGTCCGACGAGCCGGACGAGCCGGGCCGTCGCCGCCGCCGGGTACACGATGCCGAGCTTGGCGGGGGTGATCCCGAACCGGGCGCCGGGCGCCGCGAACCGCAGGTCGCACGCCGCGGCGAGCTGGCAGCCGCCGCCGACGCAGAACCCCTCGATCGCGGCGAGCGTCGGCTTCGGGAACGCGGCGAGGGCGCGCTCGGCGACCGTCGACAGGTGCGAGTCGTCGTCGCGGTGGATGTCGGGCAGCTCGGAGATGTCCGCGCCGGCGCAGAAGTTCCCGCCCGCGCCCGTGAGGACCACGACGCGGACGCCGGGATCGGCCTCCAGGCCGGCCAGGACGCCGGGCAGGGCCCGCCACATGTCCGCCGACATGGCGTTCCGCTTCTCCGGCCGGTCGATGGTGATCGTCCCCACCCCGCCCGCGACCTCGCACCGCAACCCGCCGCCCATGGCCCTCCCTACCGCTCCACCAGCGGCATCATCGTACGGACCCGGCATCGCGCGATTTCCTCCGCCCCGAGGACGACGCGCGCGCCCCCCAGATACTCCCTTCGGGGGGATTAGGGACGACCCTGGCGAGGGAGGAATTCCGGGAACGCCCGGCGGATTATAGATTCACGAGGGGTATCCGACCCCGAAACGGAGCTCGTGGTGCAACAGAGTGCACACGCCTTCTGGACGATCAACCTGGACGACCCCTTGGCCGCCGCCCCCGACATGGCCGGGGCCAAGGCGTCCGATCTGGCGCGCGCGGCGCGCAACGGGCTGCCGGTTCCGCCCGGCTTCGTGATCCCCGTGCAGTGCTTCCCCCGGGGCGAGCGCTACCGGAACACCGGCGAGCTGCGGAAGGCGTGGGCCCGCCTCAGCGGGAACGGCGCCCGGGCCCTCGCGGTGCGGTCCTCGTCCACGCACGAGGAGGGCGCGAAGGGCCGGTACGTGTCCGCCCTGGACGTCAAGGGCTGGCCGGAGTTCCTGAAGGCCGTGACGGGCGTGGTGGCGTCCGCGACCGGTCCCGCGACCACCGCGATCCTCGTCCAGCCGCAGCTGGACCTGGTGTCGGGCGGTGTGCTGTTCGGCGCGGACCCGCTGGAGAGCCGGACCGACCGGGTGATCGTCTCCGCCGCGCCGGGCGGCCCGCGCGCGCTCCGGGACAGCCAGGCCGCCACCACCTACGCGCTCAACCGGCGCGGCAAGGTCATGGGCGTGGAACGGGACAGCGGGGCGCCGGGCGAGGAGCCGCTCACCCGGCCGCAGCTGCGGGCGCTGGTCAAGCTGGCCGCGCGCGCCGCGGCCCTGTTCGGCGGCCCGCAGGAGATCGAGTTCGGGTTCGACGGGGAGGGCGCCCTCTGGCTACTCCAGACGCGCCCCCTGTCGTCCCTCACCCTGCCCCGGGCCCGCCGCCCCGCCAGCTGACCCGCCCCACCGCCCGCCCCGCCCGCGCCGAGGCCGGACGCCGCGGTGGCCGGACGCGGCCGGGATCCGGCGGAACCGCCCCCGAGGCACGCGAGTCGAAGGTGACCGTAAGCGTCGAAGGGTGCGAGTCGGGCGCCCATGGGCCGGGGAGTCGGAACGTGCGGGGACGCCGCCTGATCACGCGCATCGCCGCCGGCAGCGCTGCCGCCGGCCTCGCGGTCACGATGGCCGGCTGCGGGACGGGGACGTCCCGCACGCCGCGCCCGGCACCGGCCGCGCACGCCGCACCGGTCTCCGCCAACTGGCCGCTGACATGCGACGACCCGCGCGGCGACGTGACGGCGCACGGGTCGCGGAGCCCGGCGCCGCCCGGCAGCGACCTGACGCTGGTGGCGTGGGAGCGCGAGCCGGGCCTGCTCCGGGTGGCCTTCACGACGGCCGGGCCGCCTGGTTCCACCGGGTCCGGGAGCGCCACCTACACCACGGTGATCCGGGACGGCACCCGCACGAGCCGGGTCGACGCCACCTTCAGCGGCGGCGAGTGGCGCGTCAGCGGCGGCCCGGACGGGACGCCGCTGGGCTCCGGCACGTCCGTCGACGGCGACACGGTCATCGTGAACCTGCCGGGCAGGGTGCCCGCGGACCGCGGCACGATCGACCTCGCCAGGAGGCTGGAGGTGTCCGCGTCCTCGCAGGTCAAGGCCAGTGGAGGAGTATATGAGGACGCGGAGTGCGCCGGCCCGGCGCCGGAGGCGGGCGGCGCCCGGCCGCCCTACCCGCTCCCCGTCGAGCGGGACGCCCCGACGCCCCGGTGGACGACGCCGCGCCCGAAGACCACGACGGCCGAGCGCCCCACCTCGCGGCCGTCCAAGGAGCCCACGCACGCGAGCACCCCGTCCAGGCCGCGTCCCACCGGCCGGGCCACGTCCCGGCCCCGGACGACGTCCAAGCCGAGGACGCACCGATGACCTTGGGGAATGCGCGAACGGCCTCCGGTGCTGTACTGTCAAGGCAGCGCCTTTGATTTCCCGCGCTCCGCGGTTGAGGCGCACTTCTTCCCCGCCCGGGCCATCTGAGAGCCCGGTGATCCCCCGTCCGGACGCGCCGACGAGCGTCCCGGACCGTCGCACAAGGGAGCCGACGTCAGCCCGGTGAACCGAGCTGCATTTCTCGCATTCTCCTCGCGTATGAGCCGCGGGCTCCGCCGCCGTACGCGGGATTCGACTCCAGGGGGCGCGGCGCACACCGCGCCGCCCTGAGAAGGGACCCGTATGTCCACTCCCACACTCACTTCGGAACGCCGCCCCGCCGAGAGCAGGGCGCACGCCGTTCCCAGCGCGCGCAAGGGCGCCCAGCAGCAGGCGCGGCGGCCCGCCGCCGACGACCAGCCCGCGGTCCCGTTCCACGGGATCCTCGCCGTCCAGGACAAGCACGCGTTCGTCCGCACGTCCGGATACCTGCCGGGCAACGACGACGTGCACGTCTCCCTCGCGCAGGTGAAGACGTTCCACCTGCGGCCCGGCGACGCCGTCGCCGGGACGGCCCGCCCGCCGAAGAGCG
Source organism: Actinomadura montaniterrae (assembly GCF_008923365.1). Taxonomy (GTDB): domain Bacteria; phylum Actinomycetota; class Actinomycetes; order Streptosporangiales; family Streptosporangiaceae; genus Spirillospora; species Spirillospora montaniterrae. Next base: position 14,805 of record NZ_WBMR01000120.1, on the reverse strand, counting down.
GCCGGGAGAAGTTCGGCGCGCTCGCCACCGTCGAGTCGGTGAACGGGCTGCCGCCCGAGCAGGCCGCCGGCCGCCCCGAGTTCGCCAAGCTGACCCCGCTGTTCCCGGACGAGCGGCTGCGCCTGGACACCGGCCCGCTCGCGACCCGCGTCATCGACCTGGTCGCGCCGATCGGCAAGGGGCAGCGCGGCCTGATCGTGTCGCCGCCGAAGGTCGGCAAGACGATGGTGCTGCAGGCCCTCGCGAACGCGATCAGCACGAACAACCCCGAGGTGCACCTCATGGTGGTGCTCATCGACGAGCGCCCCGAGGAGGTCACCGACATGCAGCGGACGGTCCGCGGCGAGGTGATCCACTCGACGTTCGACCGGCCCGCGCAGGAGCACACCTCCCTCGCCGAGCTGGCCGTCGAGCGCGCCAAGCGGCTCGTCGAGCAGGGCCACGACGTCGTGATGCTGCTCGACTCGATCACCCGGCTCGGCCGCGCCTACAACCTCGCGGCGCCGTCCAGCAGCCGCATCCTCGCCGGCGGTGTCGCCACCACGGCGATCTACCCGCCGAAGAAGTTCTTCGGCGCCGCCCGCAACATCGAGAACGGCGGCTCGCTGACCATCCTCGCGACCGCGCTGGTGGAGACCGGCTCCCGGATGGACGACGTGTTCTTCGAGGAGTACAAGGGCACCGGCAACATGGAGCTGAAGCTCGACCGGGGCCTCGCCGACCGCCGGGTGTTCCCCGCCGTCGCCATCGAGGCGTCCGGCACCCGCCGCGACGAGCTGCTGATGTCGCCCGAGGAACTCGCGCTCACCTGGCGGCTGCGCCGCGCCCTGCAGGGCCTGGAGCGGCAGCAGTCCATCGAGCAGCTGCTGGAGAAGATGAAGGGCACCTCGTCGAACGCCGAGTTCCTGCTCCGCCTCCAGAAGGGCCTTTAGCCTTTCCGCGGCCTGAACGTCCTGAGGACGCGGTCGTAGAGCCGCTGCCCCGGCGTCCAATGCGCTTCGGGCGCGTGGAAACAGAACTCGTATCCGGCGGCGCGGCTGCACAGCACGTGCTCCCCGCCATGCCCGCCGGACCCGCCGGCGCCGCGACCGCCGCCGCCTTCACCGTCGTCGCCGTCGCCGTCCCAGGCGAACTCCCATTCCGCGGCGTCCTCGCCCAGGTCAGGGGCGGCCTCCAGGCGCAGCCGGTGGTACCCGGGATACCGGTGCTTCGCCACGGCCCTCCGCTCGGCGGCGCGCAGCCCGTCCAGCGGCCCGCCCGGGGCCGGGGAGATCCGCAGCCCCCGCCCGGACGCCCGGTCCTCCCACTCCATGACGTCGTCGCGCCGCTCGCTCTGCCACCCGGCCGGGACGCGGACCGAGTACGCGCCCTCCTCGGTGTACTTCACCATCTTCGCCTCGACCCCCGCGGCCGGGCGCAGCGCCACCGAGTCGCTCTTGCCGACGGAGTTCCACCGCGCCGTCCACGTGCCGACGCCGGCCGCGACCACCGCGAGGACCGCGACGCTCAGCACGGCGCCGGGCCGCAGCCGCCGCCCGACCAGCACCGGGACCCGCAGCGTCCGCCGGACGCGCGCCACCCCCGACCGGGACGGCCTCGGTGCCGGCCTCGGCCTGCGCGGTTTCGGCGCGGGGACCAGGACGGCCGCCGTCGCGCCCGCCGGTTCGGCGTCCGCGACCTCCTGCAGCATCCGGGCCGCCGCCTCGGCGGACAGCCGGTCCTCGGGGCGCTCCCGCAGCAGCCCCTCGATCACCGGGGTGAGCGCCCCCGCCCGGACGGGCCGCGCGTAGTCGCCGAGCAGCACCGCGACCATCGACGCGAGCGCGTGGCAGCGCAGGAACGGCGAGAACCCCTCGACGGCGGTGTACAGCGTCGCGCCGAGCGACCACAGGTCGGACGCCTCGACGCTCGGCAGCCCGTGTACCCGCTCCGGCGCGAGGTAGGCGGGCGACCCCTCGATGCCCGCCGCCATCGTCTCGGCCTGCAGCGGCCCGCCGGGGCCGCGGCCCCGGTCGGTGTGCAGCGCGAGCCCGAAGTCGGTGAGCAGGACCCGGCCGTCGTCGCAGACCAGGACGTTGCTCGGCTTCACGTCGCGGTGCAGGATGCCCGCGTCGTGCGCGGCGCGCAGCACCGACAGCACCGCCGCGCCGATCCGCGCCGTCCGCCGCACGCCGAGCGGCCCGCCCTCGCCGACCAGCCGGTTCAGCGAGCACGCCGGCAGGAACTCCATCACGATCCACGGCCGGCCGCCCTCGACGAGGACGTCGTGGACGGCGGCGACGCCGGGATGGCGGAGCGCGGCGGTCGCCCGCGCCTCGGCGAGCAGCCGCCGGCACAGCGCCCGGCGCTCGGCCTCGGTGATGCGGCCGGGCAGCCGGACCTCCTTGACCGCGACGTCCCGGTCCAGCATCTCGTCGTAGGCGCGCCAGACGGTGCCCATGCCGCCGCGGCCGACCACGGAGAGCAGCCGGTACCGCCGCGCGAGCGGTAGCGGCCGGTCCCCGTTCATGGGGAGGTTATGCGCCCGGAATCGGCCCCGCACGCCCCGCCGCCATCAATTCTTTCTTGACCGCTTTCCGGCGCGTCGCTGGTTGCGGAGGGCGGCTTTCCCCCGTCCGGCGGAGCGGGTCAGGCGAAGACGGACTTGGCCCATTTGTAGTCGGACTTCCCGACCGCGGTGCGCTGCACCTCGTCGACCACCTTCAGCTCGCGCGGCAGCTTGTAGCCGGCGAGGCGGCCGCGGCAGTGCTCGGTCAGCTCGTCGAGCGTGAGCGTCGCGCCGGGGCGCGGGGAGACGACGGCGGCGACGCGCTGCCCGAACCGCTCGTCCGGCAGGCCCACGACGACGGCGTCGTACACGTCCGGGTGGTCCTTCAGCGCGACCTCGACCTCCTCCGGGTAGACCTTCTCCCCACCGGTGTTGATCATGAGGGAGCCGCGGCCGAGCAGGGTGATCGTGCCGTCCTCCTCCAGGCTCGCGAAGTCGCCGGGGATCGACCAGCGGGTCCCGGCGGCGTCGGTGAAGAACGTCGACGCGGTCTTCGCCGGGTCGTTGTAGTAGCCGAGCGGGATGTGGCCGCTGCGCGCGAGCTTGCCGATCTGGCCGGGCGCGACCACCTTCAGGTCGTCGTCCAGGACGGTGATGCCGGGCTTCATCATGAACCGGGCGGTGCCCTCCTTGGCGTCCACGGACGGCCCGCACGCGCCGGTCTCGGAGGCGCCGTAGTTGTCGAGGAACATGATGTTCGGCAGGTGCTCCCGCAGGGCCGCCTTGGCGCCCTCGGTCAGCGGCGCGCCGCCGGACGCGATCGCCATCAGCGAGGACGTGTCGTACGCGCCGGTCGCGACGGCCTTGGCGACCGGGCGGGCCATCACGTCCCCGACCAGCATCAGCACGTTCGCCTGCTCCTCGGCGAGCAGCGTCAGCGCCTTGCCCGCGTCGAACGCGTGGTCGGTGTAGAGGACGACCTTCGCGCCGCTGAACAGGCCCATGAACGCGACCCACTGGCCGGCGCCGTGCATGACGGGCGCGCAGTCGAGCACGGCCATCGGCGGCTGCTCGGCGTTCGCGGCGATCGCCTCCGGGCTGGTGATGGGGTCGCCGAGGACGTTCCCGCCGCCGAGCGCGCCGAAGAAGATGTCCTCGCAGCGCCACTCGACGCCCTTGGGGTAGCCGGTGGTGCCGCCGGTGTACATGATGTAGCGGTCGTCGCTGGAGCGCTCCGGGAAGTCGTCGCCGGACGCGGCGGCCGCGAGGGCGTCCTCGTACCGGACGGCGTCCGGGATGTCCGCGGACGAGTCGTCCTCCAGGACGACCACGTGCCGCAGCTTCGGCAGGTCGCCGCGGATCTCCTCGACCTTCTCCAGCAGCGACCGCTCCCCGATGAGCGCGACGGAGTCGGAGTCGGACAGCACGTGGTGCAGCTCGGCGGCGACGTACCGGTAGTTCACCGGGATCGGCACCGCGCGGACCTTGAACGCGCCGATCATCGCCTCGACCCACTCCGCGCGGTTGTAGGCGAGGATCGCGACGTGCTCGCCGGCCTGGACGCCCGCCGCGGCCAGATGGTGGCCGACCCGGCTCGCCCGCTCGTTGAGCTGCGCGTACGTGCGCCGCTCGTCCCCGGCGACGAGGGCGGGCCGGTCGGGGCCCGCCGCCGCCAGGATTTCGAGCAGATCGGCCAGGTTGTAGCTGCGCGCCATGCCACGTCCTCGGATGTCGGGGTGGGTGGGGACGCCTCCGATCATCCTCGGCGACCGGTGATCGGCTCAATGTTCTGTTGTCATCGAGTCCAATGAGTTCGGTCACACGCTGCCGGTCCGCGCCGCCGGTCCGCGCGTCCGGTCAGCGCGTCCGGTCAGCGCGGCAGCGGGACGTACGTCAGCCTGGTCGGGACGCCGCTGTCGACCAGCCGGCCGTCCGGGCCGAACGTGCCGAGCCCGAAGTCGTTGTCGTTGATCACCGCGAGCGTGCGGGAGTCGGCGAGCGCGACGCCCTCGATCTTGCCGGGGACGCCCGGGACCGTGCCGAGGTCCACGGCCAGGGTCTTCGGCAGCGGCGCGATGCCCGACGCGGACTGCTCCAGCGACGGGGTCGTCGCCTCGTCGTCCCAGCGCATGCCGAGGATGTCGGTGGCCTTGCGCAGGTCGACCTTGTAGAGCTTCGCGACGTTGTCGGTCCGCTCGTCCACCAGCAGCTCGTGGTCGTTCACGGCGGTCAGCGCGGAGATCTTCATCTCCTTCTGGTCGCCGCAGTCGGCCGGGTCGAACGCGCACACGTCCTCGAACCGGTACGCGTACTCGCCGGACACGCGGCCCTTCCGGAGGTCGAACCGGAACACGCGCGCGATCCGCGACTTCTTGTACGCGCTCTTGTCCGGATTCGACAGCGGGCTCTGCACCGCGACGTACAGCGACTTACCGTCGGGAGATACGGTCAGCCCCTCGAAGCCACGGTTTTCGGTCCGCTTGTTCAGGATTGAAGGCAGCACCGCCTTCACCGGGTAACCGGGCTTCCCTGTCCACCCCTCCGGGACGTACCGCTCGACGACCCGTCCGCGGGCGTCCAGGTGCAGCAGCGACGGGCCGTACTCCTCCGCCACCCAGAAGTCGCCGTCCTTCGTCCGGACGAGCCCCTCGGAGTCGATGCCGTCGGGGTTGTAGGCGAGCCGCGTCTTCCCGTCGAAGCTGTACGGCGCCGACTCGCGGCCCTCGACGTTCGGCAGGCCCGTCACCGGACGGCCGGCCGCGTTCGTGATGGGCAGCGCCCGGGTCACCTTGATCGAGTCCTTGCGGACCCGCAGCTTCACGATCGTCGGGTCGAACGACGGGACGGGGAACGTCGTGCGGTCCTCGCCGTCCACGGTGACCGTGCCGTTCGGGCCGCGGTCGGTGATCGCCCAGAACTCGCCGGCCGGGGCGCCCTTCTCGTGGAACAGGTCGCTGCCGATCCCGCCGAGCGCGATCCCGTGGTCGTCGGCGATGCTGCCGGGCAGCAGCCCGTTCTGGAACCGCGCGAGCGGGACGCGCGGGAGCGTCGCGCTCGCCGGGGACGGCCGGGACGCGGCGAGCGCCGTCCCGGGGGCGAGCACGGCGGCGGGACCGGCCGCGAGGGCGAGGCCGGCGATGAGCGTCCGGTAAGGAAATGAGCGATCTGTCACAGCCGGGACGGTAGAGCCCGCGGGTGTCCGGGTGATGATCCCCAGGTGAAGGGCCGGATGCCCGGACCGCCGGATCCGGCCACGCCGGAGGCTTCTTACACCGGTCTTATCTGGGTACCGGCATGCTTGGCCGTAACGATTTCGTATCAGACGGGGGTCGTGGTGAGCGCAGGCACGATGGCGTGGACTCCTCCAACGTGGGAGGAGATCGTCACCGAGCACTCCACAAGGGTGTTCCGGCTGGCGTACCGCCTTACCGGCAACCGGCACGACGCCGAGGACCTGACCCAGGACGTGTTCATCCGGGTCTTCCGCTCGCTGTCGTCCTACAGTCCCGGCACGTTCGAGGGCTGGCTGCACCGCATCACCACCAACCTGTTCCTCGACCGCGCCCGCCGCAAGCAGCGCATCCGCTTCGACGCGCTCGCCGACGACGCCGCCGAGCGGCTCCAGGGCCGCGAGCCGAGCCCCGCCCAGTCCTACGACGAGCGCCACCTCGACGCCGACATCCAGAAGGCCCTGGACGGCCTCGCCCCCGAGTACCGCGCCGCGGTCGTGCTGTGCGACATCGAGGGCCTCACCTACGAGGAGATCGCCGCGTCCCTCGGGGTGAAGCTCGGCACCGTCCGCTCCCGCATCCACCGGGGCCGCGCCCAGCTGCGCAACGCCCTGGAGCACCGCCGCCCCGCCGAGGTCACCCCGTCCTGACGGCCCCGGCCGCCCGCCACGTCGCCCCGTCCGACGGCCCCTGTGCCATCGCGTGACCAGCATCACTAGTGACCGGCGAGTAACTTCGGGCCTACCCTCGGCGCGTGGACATCGTCTTCGACCGCCGCGGCGAGGGCCCGCCGCTGGTCCTGCTGCACGGCATCGGCCACCGCCGGCAGGGCTGGTCCCCGGTCCTGGACCTGCTCGCCGCGGAACGCGACGTCATCGCCGTCGACCTGCCCGGCTTCGGGGAGTCCCCGCCGCTGCCCGACGGCACCCCCTACACGCTCGACTCCGCCATCGGCGTCCTCGCCGCGGCGTTCGCCGACCTCGGCCTGGACCGCCCGCACATCGCCGGCAACTCGCTCGGCGGCCTGTTCGCCCTCGAGGCCGCCGACCGCGGCCTGGTCAGCTCCGCGACGGTGCTGTCGCCCGCGGGCTTCTTCAACGCCGCCGAACTGCGCTACGCGTCCTCGGTGCTGCGCGCGTCCCGGCTCGGCGCCCGCGTCCCGGACGCCGTGCTGACCCGGCTGGCCCGCTCCCCGCGCCGCCGCGCCGCCATGTTCGGCATGATCTACGGCCGTCCCGACCTGATGGACCTGGAGGCCCTCACCGGCGACGCACGCGCCATGCGCGACGCCGCCGGCTTCGAGCCGACGCTCCGCGCCGGGCGCGCCACCCGGTTCGCCGGCTCCTGCGCGGACGTCCCGGTCACGATCGCGTGGGGCACCAAGGACCGGCTGCTGCTGCGCAGCCAGGCCGTCCGGGCGCAGCGCCGCCTCCCGCACGCCCGGTTCGTCTGGCTGGAGGGCTGCGGCCACGTCCCCATGGCCGACGACCCGCCGCAGGTCGCCCGCGTCCTGCTGGACGGCAGCGCGCACCCGCTCCTCGGCGCCCGTCCCGAGACCGCCGCGTCCTAGCCCGCCCCCTGGCCGGCGGCCGGCGAAGAGCCCGCGCGGGGCGGGAACAAGGGGCGGTTGACATGTGTTTGAGCCTTCAACTAACCTCGGGTTAGTCGTTGAATTTTCAAGCACTAGCGCCACTGGAGTCACCATGAGCATCGACACCATCGCCCCGGGCCTGACCGCCGGCACCTGGAACATCGACCCCACCCACTCCGAGGTCACCTTCTCCATCCGGCACCTGATGACCAAGGTGCGCGGGTCCTTCACCGAGTTCTCCGGCTCCGTGCAGATCGCCGAGGACCTCGCCGGCTCCACCGCCACCGCCGAGATCAACGTGGCCTCCCTCGACACCCGCAACGCCGACCGCGACGCGCACGTGCGCACCGCGGACGTGCTGGACGTCGAGAACCACCCGACCATGACCTTCAACACCAAGGGCGTGCGCGCCGAGGGCGGCGAGTACTACCTGGACGGCGACCTGACCATCAAGGGCGTCACCCGCCCGGTCAGCCTGACCGTCGAGTTCAACGGCGTCGCCGAGGACCCGTGGGGCGGCACGCGCGCCGGGTTCTCCGCCGAGACCACGATCAACCGCAAGGACTGGGGCATCGAGTTCAACGTGCCCCTGAAGGGCGAGGGCGCCCTCCTGGGCGACAAGGTCAACCTCCAGCTGGAGATCCAGGCCGTCCGCGCCTAAGACCATCCTCCTGGGCGCCCACCCCGCACGGGCGCCCACCGGAAAGGGCCGTTCCACACTCCGTGGACGGCCCTTTCCGCTGTCCAGGGGTCATTCCGGGGCCAGCGGGAGGCGGAGCACGAAGCGGGCCCCGCGCGCGTCGTCCTCGACGCGCAGCGTGCCGCCGTGCGCCTCCGCGATCTCCCGGGCGATGGCGAGGCCCAGGCCGGTGCCCCCGGCGCCCCGGCTGCGCGCGGTGTCCAGGCGGGTGAACCGCTCGAAGACGCGCTCGCGGTCCGCGGGCGCGATGCCGACGCCGTCGTCGGTCACGGTGAGCAGCGCGTGCTCGCCGTCGCGGGCCGCCTCCACGGCGATGACCCGGTCGGCGTACCGCTCGGCGTTGTCCAGCAGGTTCCCCAGCAGCCGGACGAGCTGCATCCGCACGCCCCGCACCGTCACGCCGTGCGCGAGCTCCTTCTCGATCTTCACCTGGAAGGTGCGGCGGCCGATCTCCGCGCCGGCCAGCGCGGACAGGTCGATCGGCTCCTGCGCGACCGTCCCGCCCGTCCCGATCCTGGCGAGCAGCAGCAGGTCGGTGACGATCGACTCCAGCCGGTCGGTGTCGTGCAGCGCCTGCTCGACGACGGCGGGCAGGTCGTTGTCCTCGGGGTGCATCGAGGCGTCCTCGAGGTTGGCGCGCAGCCCGGCGATCGGGGTGCGCAGCTCGTGCGAGGCGTCCGAGGCGAACTGCCGCTGCCGCCCGACCGCCGACTCCAGCCGGTCGAGGGTCGCGTTCGCGGTGCGGGCGAGCTGCGCGATCTCGTCCTCGCCGGGCGGCTCCGGCACCCGCCGGCTCAGGTCCGTGGCGCTGATCTCGGCGAGCTGGGCGCGGATCGCCTCGACGGGGCCGAGCGTCCGGCCGACGACCCGCCAGGTGATCCAGGCGGCGAGCCCGGCGAGGGCCGCCACCCCGGCCGCGAGCAGCCCCTCCAGCAGCCCGTTGACCAGGTAGGACGGCATCGGCTCGGCCGCGTACACCACGACGGAGTCGGGCGCGGTGGTGGCCCGGATCGCCTCCGCGACCAGGCAGCGCCGGTGCGGCCAGCTCCCGCGGCACTCGGTGAAGTCGCGCACCCGCAGCCCCGGGGACGGCCAGAGCCGGCTGACCGGCGGGCGGCCCGCGGCGGCCGGGGTGGCCTCCCGGACGAGCCCGCCCGGCTCGACGACCTGCACCAGGACGCGCCCGCCGCTGTCGTCGGGGATCGGGCCGCGCAGCGTGCCGTCCCGCACGCCGCCGCTGACCCGCCGCGCGTCCACCTGGGTGCGCTGCAGCAGGTCGGCCCGGACGATCGTGCGGACGGCGAAGTCGACGCCGACGGCGGTGACGCCCCAGACGAGGGCCGCGATGATCGCGGCGACGACGGTGTCCCGGGCCCTGATCGACCGGGGGCGCATCCGCATGCATCACAGAGTGTCACGGGATACCGGGTCGCCGGTACAGGTTACCGGCCAGTCACTAAACGTGGCCCGAAATCACCCGCCGGGTTTTCCACCCCCTCAGCCGGGACATCCCGTTTTATGACGGTTCCTCCGAAGCACAGGGACGGACACATGGGCAGGGACGTGGCTTCGGTCACCATCAGCGGCGAGGACCGCCGGCGCTACCGCGACAAGGTCCGCAGGTGCCTGGACGTACTGGCCCGCATGCTCGGCGAATCCCAGTTCGACTTCGAACGGCCCCACATCGGCCTGGAGATCGAACTCAACCTGATCGACGAGCTCGGCGACCCCCTGATGCGCAACGCCGACGTGCTCAAGGCCATCGCCGACCCGGCCTGGGCCACCGAGCTCGGCCAGTTCAACCTGGAGATCAACATCCCGCCGCGCGAGCTCGGCGGCGAGGGCACCGGCGCCCTGGAGACCGAGGTCCGCGACCAGCTCGAGCACGCCGAGGACCGGGCCGGCGAGGTCGGCGGCGAGCTCGTCATGATCGGCGTGCTCCCGACCCTGCGGCGCAGCGACATCGGCGAGGAGACCCTCTCCTCCAACGCCCGCTACAAGATGCTCAACGACCAGATCTTCCGCGCGCGCGGCGAGGAGATGCACATCGCCATCGACGGCCCCGAACCGCTGCGCATGCACACCGACACGATCCTCCCCGAAGCCGCCTGCACCAGCGTCCAGTTCCACCTCCAGGTGAGCCCCGACCAGTTCGGCGCCTACTGGAACGCCGCCCAGGCCGTCGCGGGCGCGCAGGTCGCGATGGCCGCCAACTCCCCGTTCCTGTTCGGGCACCGGCTCTGGCACGAGACCCGCATCACCCTGTTCGAGCAGGCCACCGACACCCGCCCCGACGAGCTGAAGTCGCAGGGCGTCCGGCCCCGCGTCTGGTTCGGCGAGCGCTGGATCACCTCCGTCTTCGACCTGTTCGAGGAGAACACCCGCTACTTCCCGTCACTGCTCCCGCTCTGCGACGACGAGGACCCGCTCGCCGTCCTCGACGAGGGCGGCATCCCCGAACTCGGCGAGCTGACCCTGCACAACGGCACCATCTACCGCTGGAACCGGCCCATCTACGCCGTCGTCAAGGGCCGCCCCCACCTGCGCATCGAGAACCGCGTGCTGCCCGCCGGGCCGTCCGTCGCCGACGTCGTCGCCAACGGCGCGTTCTACTACGGCGTCGTCCGCATGCTCGCCGAGCAGGACCGTCCCGTCTGGACGCGGATGTCCTTCAACACCGCCGAGGAGAACCTGCACCGCGCCGCCCGCGACGGCATCGACGCCACCCTCTACTGGCCCGGCGTCGGCGAGGTCCCGGCCGCCGAGCTCATCCTGCGCAAGCTGCTCCCCCTCGCCCACGAGGGCCTCGACCGCTGGGGCGTCGACCCGGCCCGCCGCGACCGGCTCCTCGGCATCATCGAGCGCCGCTGCGTCACCGGCCGCACCGGCGCCGCCTGGCAGATCGCCACCGTCGACGCCATCGAGGAGTCCACCGCCGCCCCCCGCCACGAGGCCCTCCGCCTCATGACCCGCCGCTACGTCGAGAACATGCGCACCAACGCCCCCGTCCACGAATGGTGACCCCGCCCGAACCCGGCCTCGGCCCCGACACGGGCGGGCACGCGGAGCGAGCGCCAGCGAGTGGAGCGGGCCTGCCCGGCGACTGACAGGCTGTTTCGCGCGGAGCGCCAGCGGAGCGGGAAACAGCCTGTCAGTCGTGACGGGGGTTCCAGGGGGTCGTCCCCCTGGATCAACACAGGATCTGCACAAGTCGGGCACGGGGTGGGCGTTCGGTGTGCTTAGAGTGCGCGTGTGAGCGAGACGCGGATCCTGGTGGTGGAGGACGAGCCGACGATCGCGCGGGCGGTGGCGGACCGGCTGGCCGCGGAGGGGTTCGCGGTCGACACGGCGGCGGACGGGCCGTCCGCCGTGGAGCGGGCCCGGGCGTTCGGGCCGCACCTCATCGTGCTGGACGTGATGCTGCCCGGCTTCGACGGCCTGGAGGTGTGCCGGCGCGTGCAGGCGGAGCGCGCGACGCCGGTGCTGATGCTGACGGCCCGTGACGACGAGACGGACCTGCTGGTCGGGCTCGGCGTCGGCGCCGACGACTACGTGACGAAACCGTTCAGCATGCGGGAGCTGGTGGCGCGGATCCGGGCGGTGCTGCGGCGCGTGGAGCGGCCCGGGGTGGACGCGGCGGGGCACGGGCCGATGCGGGCCGGGCCGGTCGAGGTGGACCCGCGGGCGCGGCGGGTGCGCCGCGACGGCCGCGAGGTGCACCTGACGCCGACGGAGTTCGACCTGCTCGCGTGCCTGGTCCGGAACCGGGGCGCGGTGCTGACCCGCGCGGTCCTGCTGGAGCAGGTGTGGGACTGGGCGGACGCGTCCGGGACGCGGGTCGTCGACAGTCATGTGAAGGCGCTGCGCCGCAAGCTCGGGCAGGGCCTCATCCGCACGGTGCACGGGGTCGGCTACAGCCTGGAGGCCGCGCAGTGATGGAGGCGAGGGTTTTCCACAGGCTGTGGACGAGGTGGCCGCGGCCGCTGGACCCGCTACGGTCGATCAAGGTGAAGTTCGGCGTCGTCGTGGTGGTGACGGCGTGCGTCGCGGTGCTCATCGTCCTGTGGGGGTACCCGCTGGGGTTCCGGGCGCGGCAGACGATGCCGGTCGGGGTGCTGATCTCGCTGGTGGTGATCCAGCTCCTCGCGCACGGGATGACGGCGCCGCTGCGGGAGATGACGGCGGCGGCGCGGGCGATGGCGCGCGGCGACTACAGCCGCCGGGTGCGGGCCACGTCGCGGGACGAGGTCGGCGAGCTGGCGCAGGCGTTCAACCGGATGGCGGCGGACCTCGCGGAGGTTGACCGGCAGCGCCGCGAGTTCGTCGCGAACGTCTCGCACGAGCTGCGGACGCCGATCAGCGCGCTGCGGGCTGTGCTGGAGAACGTCGCGGACGGCGTCACGCCCGCGACGCCCGACGTCCTGGAGTCGGCGCTCGACCAGACCGAGCGGCTCGGCCGGCTCGTCACGCAGCTGCTGGACCTGTCGCGGGTGGAGGCGGGTGCGGCGCCGCTCGACCTGGACGAGCTGGACGTAGCGGCGTTCATCGGGGACGTGACGGCGGAGGCCGCGGCGGGCCATCCGGACGCGCGGTTCGAGGCGGACGTGCCGGCGGGCCTGCGCGCGACGGCCGACCGCGACCGGCTGCACCAGGTCGTCGCGAACCTGCTGGACAACGCGGCGAAGCACGGTCCGGCGGGCCGTCCAGTGACCGTGACGGCGCGTCCGGGCGCGGCGCCCGGCGGGCTGGTCATCGAGGTCGCCGACGAGGGGCCGGGCATCCCGCCGGAGGAGCGCGCGCGGGTGTTCGAGCGGTTCTCGCGCGGCGCGGCGACCGGCGCGCGCGCGGGAACGCCGGGCGGCGGGACGGGCCTGGGGCTCGCCATCGCGAACTGGGCGACGGAGCTGCACGGCGGCGACATCACCGTCCTCGACACGGACGAAGGCTGCCGGATCCGCGTCGCCCTCCCCGGCCCCCCGCGCTGACCCGCGCTGACCCGCGCCGCGGCTCAGCCGCGTTCGTGGAGGGTGAGGAGGGTGTAGGCGGCGACGGTGGAGTCGTCGGTGACGCGGCCGTCGCGGATCATCTCGAGGAACTCGGCGCGCGGGACCAGGCGCTGCCGCATGTCCTGCTCCTCGGGTTCGCGGTCGGCCTCGCCCGCCTTCAGGTCGGTGGCGAGGAAGACGTCGAAGCCCTGGCCGCTCGTCCCGTGGGAGCAGTTCAGGTGGCCGAGGTGGGTGAGGGTCCCGGCGCGCAGGCCGGTCTCCTGCGCGAGTTCGAGGCGGGCCAGCTCCTCGGGCTCGGCGCTCTGCCGGTCGGGCAGCGAGCCCTGCGGGAAGCACCAGGTGCGCTTCCCGATCGGGTACCGGAACTCCTCCACCATGTGGAAACCGTCGCCCTCGACCGGGATGACCAGCGCGAAGTCCGGTTTCTCGATGATGCCGTAGATGCCGCGCGAGCCGTCGAGGCGCTCGACCTCGTCCTCGCGGACGAGCATCCACGGGTTCTCGTAGACGACCCGCGAGCCGACGCGGCGGACGGCGGGCTCCTGCTCTTCGCTCATCTTCAGGCTCCCAGGCCGTAGCGGTACACGAGCTCGTGCCGGTCGCCCACCACGACGCGGTGGGTGACCTCGACGACGCGGCCGTTCTCGTCGGTGCCGCGCCGCCACAGCGTGAGGACGGGCTGCTCGGGGCCGATCCGCAGCGTCTCCTGCTCGTCGGCGCGGGGCAGCCGGCAGGTGACGGTCTCCTCGAAGGCGATGCGGTGCCCGGCCTCCTCGAGCCGCGAGTAGATCCCGCCGGGGCCGGTGTCGATCTCGCGCAGCCGGGGGATCTCGTCGACGATGTCGAGGATCACCCAGGTGGTGGCGGTCTGCACGGGCGGCTCGCCCTCGACACCCTGGACGCGCGCCCGTTCCAGCACCCGCGTGCCGGGCGGGACGTCCAGGTGCCGGGCGAGCCGTTCGCCCGCCTCGATCTCGGCGACGGTGGTGCGGGTGAACGGGCGGCGGCCGTCCTTCTGCGCGGACACGTGGAAACCGCGCCAGGCGCCGACCTGCCGGGTGATGTCGGACGCGGCGCGCCGCACCGGCGCGGCCGTCCGGACCTGGACGCCGGCGCCGTGCCGGGCCTCGACGAGCCCCTGCTCGGCGAGCATCCGCAGCGCGCGGCGGACGGTGGAGCGGTCGGCGCCGAACGCGCGGGCGAGGTCGCGCTCGGACGGCAGCCAGGCGCCGGGTTCCAGCTCGCCCTCGACGATGCGGGCGGCGAGCGCACTGGTGATCGCCTGGGCCTTGGTGGGGGGACGCGGCATACCGGATCCTTCTCTGCTGCCTGCCGGGAAGCCTTGCAGGCATTCTGCCGAACCCGGCGCGGGACCGGGGTGGTCGGCCTAGGGTAGACCTACCATAGGCCGACCAAGGAGTCCGCGTCGATGTCGCTGATCACCTGCATGCCCGGCTGGCACGGCGAACGCTCGGAGCGGGGGCTGAGGGCCACCCGGGTCACCCCATTGTCGGACTACCAGCTGCTCAACGGCTGCCTGGAGGAGATCACCGCGCTGGACGAGGGCGAGCTGTGGCTGCTGTGCGACGCGCAGACCCGCCTCGCCGAGCGCGTCGCCACCGCCGAGCGCCTCCGCGGCGGCGTCCGCTTCGGCTGACCGCCGCACGGCGTTCCGGCCCGGCCGCGACGCGCGATCCGGCCGGCCCGAGACGTCCGGTCCGGAAGGCTGCGGCACCGGATCCGGGCCGCCGCGGCGTCGGGTTCGGGCCGCCGCGGCGTCGGGTTCGGGC